>QNDV01000132.1 GCA_003646045.1 bacterium | reverse complement strand
TGGCGATGAAGAAGGTCACGAAGGTGATGGGCATCTTCTTGCGCAGGCCGCCCATGTCGGGCATCTCCTGCGAATGCACGGCGTGGATCACCGAACCCGCTCCCAGGAAGAGCAGCGCCTTGAACATGGCGTGAGTGGTCAGGTGGAACATGGCGTTGGTGGCGTCCCCCGCGCCCAGGGACATGACCATGTAACCAAGTTGACTAAGTGTCGAGAAGGCCAGCACCCGCTTGATGTCCGTCTTGACCAGGGCAATGGTCGCGGCGATGAAGGCCGTGACCGCTCCCACGTAGAGGATTACCAGTCCCGCCTCCGGTCCGAACAGCGGCGCCAGGCGTGCCACCATGTACACACCGGCAGCCACCATCGTGGCGGCGTGGATCAGGGCCGACACCGGGGTCGGGCCCTCCATGGCGTCGGGCAGCCAGATATGCAGGGGCATCTGGGCCGACTTGCCCACACAGCCCATGAACAGGCCGATGCCCGCCCAGGCCAGCAAGGTGCCCTTGACCGTGCCCGCGTCCACGTGGGCGAAGAGTTCGAAGTAGTTCAGCGAACCGGTGGCCGTGAAGAAGATCAGGATGCCGATCCAGAAGCCGAAGTCACCGACACGGTTGGTCAGGAAGGCCTTCTTGTTGGCGTTGGCCGCCGAATGCTTGTGGAAGAAGAAGCCGATGAGCAGGTAACTCGACAGGCCCACCAGCTCCCAGAACACGTACAGGAAGAACAGGTTGTTCGCCAGCACGATGCCCATCATGGAGAAGGTGAAGAAGCCCAGGAAGGCAAAGAATCTCTCGTAGCGACGGTCGCCGTGCATATAGCCCATGGAATAGACGTGCACCAGGAAGCTGACCGTGGTCACCACCATCAGCATGACCGAGGTCATGCCGTCCACCAGGATGCCCGCATCGACGCGGAAGCCGCCGACGTCGATCCAGTTGATGGCACCCTCGATCCGGAACCCCGGGTCGCCGATCTGCCAGAACGTGGCGAAGATCCACCACGACAGCAGCCAGGAGACGCCCATGAAGGTGACGCCGATGAAGTCGCCCTTGCGGGGCAGCTTCTTCCCGAAGAAGAAGGTCAGCACGTAGCTCGCCAGGGGCAGACCCAGGATCGCCAGCGCCGCGTTGATTATGCCCGATTCGCTCAGCAAGTTCCTGTCTCCCTTACTGCTTCAAGCTCTGCACGGTGTCCGCGTTGACGGAGCCGAAGTTGCGGAACATCGCCAGCACGATGGCCAGGGCCACCGCCGCCTCCGCCGCGGCGAGCACGATGACGAAGGCCGACATGATCTGGCCGTCGACCCCGTGCTCCACGTAGCGGCTGAAGGCCACGAAGTTGATATTGGCGGCGTTGAGCATCAGCTCCACGCCCATGAGGATCCCGACGGCGTTGCGCCGTGACATCACCGCGAACAGGCCCAGCGAGAACAGGGCCGCACTGATGGTCAGGAAATGGGGCAGTCCGACGTTCACGACGTCACCTCCCGGTCCGGATCCACCGTCTCGGGGATATCCTCGGCGGTGTACCGGTCCTCCCGGCGCTCACGGATGAGGATGGCCGCGCCGACCATGGCCGCCAGCAGCACCAGCGAGACGTACTCGAAGGGGAAGATGTAGTCGGTCATGAGCTTGGTGCCGATCTCGGCGGTGGTCGGCTGCGCCGGTGATATGGAGGCGGCCCACTGCACCGAGGTGATGGCCTTGTACAGCAGCCCGAACACGCCGAGGGCAAGAATGGCAGCCGGTACGTAACGGTCCAGGCCGTGGCGTCGTTTGCCGCTGGGCGGCACCCGCGTCATCATCACCGTGAACAGGACCAGCACCAGGATGCCGCCCACGTAGACCATCACCTGGGTGACGGCCACGAAGTCGGCGCCCAGATAGGCGTAGAGGCCGGACACGCCCAGCAGCGTGAACAGCAGGGCGAAGCCCGCGTGCACGATGTTGGGGCTGAAGACCACCCACACCGCCGGCACCACGGTCAGCAGCGCCAGGATGACGAAGATCAAATCAGCGGTCACGAGTCATCTCCTTTGTCGTCCTCGGTCGCAGGCGGAGCATCGGTCGCAGGCGTGTCGGTCGCAGGCGCGGGCACCGGCTTCTTCTTCTCTTCCTTGGGCTCGACCCACCAGCCCATCTCGGTGCGGGTGGCGCGGTGGCAGGGAATCTTCTCTTCGCGCGGATCCATGAACTCGTAGACCAGCGTGCGCCGGTCGTACACCGAGTGGTCGTAGTCGTGGCTCATGGTGATCGACCCGGTGTGGCAGTTCTCGGTGCACAGCGAGCACCAGATGCACTTGTTGTAGTCGATGGCATAGCGCGTCATCATGCGCTCCTTGCCCTTGCCCTCGCTCTCGATGTAGATGCAGTCCACCGGACACAGCTTCGCGCAGATGTTGCACGAGTCGCACTTGGTCATGTCGTTGTGCACAAAGCCCCGGAAACGCTCGGGCATGACCTGCCGCTCGTCCGGGTACTGCAGCGTCACCGGCTTGCGGTAGATGTGCTTGATGGTGATACCCATGCCCTGGATGGCCGAGCTCACCGCCTGGTAGATGTCTGCGAAGTACTGGGCCATCGTCGACTCTCCGCTTGTTTATGCTCAGACGCGCGCCGTCAACTGGCCGCGCCGCTCGCCATCATCCACAGCCCCGCCCCGATCACGCAGATCAGGGTGATGGGGATCATTACCTTCCAGCACAAGTGCATCAGCTGATCCACGCGCACACGGGGCAGCGTCCAGCGCACCCACATGTTCATGAAGACCATGATCACACCCTTGATGATGAAGGTCAGCGCCGGGGCGAAGTCCAGCCCCGGAATGGGCGACCACCAGCCGCCCAGGAAAATCATCACTGCGATCATCGAGACCAGGAACAGGTTGGCGTACTCGGCCAGGAAGAAGAAGGCGAAACGCATGCCCGTGTACTCGGTATGGTACCCGGACACCAGCTCCGACTCGGTCTCCGGCATATCGAAGGGCCCGCGGTTGGTCTCGGCTATGGACGCGATGAAATACATGATGAAAGCCACGAACAGGAACGGGTTGCGCAGGAAGAACCAGTTCCAGATGCCGCCCTGCTGGGCGATCACGATATCCTGCGTGTTCAGCGAGCCGGTGTACATCACCACCGGGATGGCAGCCAGGGCCAGGGGTATCTCGTAGCTGACCATCTGGGCCGCGCCGCGGGCGGCGCCGTAAAGTGACCACTTGTTGTTGCTGGCCCAGCCCGCCATCAGGATGCCGATCACCACCAGGCTGCTGACGGCGAAGATGTAGAACAGGCCCAGATCCAGGTCGGCGGCCACGAAGTCCGGCGCCCAGGGTATGGCGGCCCACGCCAGCAGCGAGCCCAGCAGCACCAGCAGCGGTGCGAACACGAACAGGCCCTTGTCCGCCTCGGCGGGGATGATGTCCTCCTTGCCGAGAATCTTCAGCATGTCGGCCACCGCCTGGGCCCAGCCGTGCCAGCGACCGGTGCGCATGGGGCCGTAGCGGCTCTGCAGGAAGCCGGCGACCTTGCGCTCCATCCAGGTGAAAATGATGGCACAGAGGGCCATGACGATGAACATCAGTGACGCCATTATCGCCGCGACGGTGATATGTGCGCCCAGTTCGCCCATGCCGGCCTTGTCCATGAAAAACGTGTACATGGCTTCCATCAGCGGTCGATCTCCCCGAGAACGATGTCCAGAGAACCCACGAAGGCCACCAGGTCCGAAACCATCTGGCCCACGCCAACCTTCTCGATGACCTGGAGGTTGCAGAAGGAGCAGGAGCGCACCTTGTTGCGGAACGGCTTGGTGCCGCCGTCAGAGATGATGTAATGGCCCAACTCACCCTTGGCCGCCTCGGTGCGGGAGTAGGCGGCGCCGGCCGGCACGCGCACGGGCTTCTTCAGCTCGATGGCGTGCACCGGTCCCTCCGGCAGCTGTTCGAGGGCCTGGCGGATGATCCGGCAGCTCTGCTCGATCTCGCGCACCCGCACGATGTAGCGGTCCCAGCAGTCACCCACCGTGCCCATCTCGCCCTTGCCCACCGGGATCTCGAAGTCCAGCTGGGGATAGATGCTGTACGGGTCGTTGCGGCGACAATCGAACTGCACGCCCGAGCCGCGCAGGACCGGGCCGGTGCAGCCGTAGTCGATGGCCGTCTCGCGGTCGATGATGGCCACGTCGCTGGTGCGCTCGATGAAGATCTTGTTGTAGGTGAGCAGGGTGTTGTAGTCGGGCAGCTTCTTGTTCTCCAGCATGGTGACGAATTCCAGTACGTCACTGACCCAGTTGTCCTGCGGCAGGTCGTAGCGCACACCGCCGGGCACCATGTAGTTGTAGAGCATGCGGCCGCCCGCGATACGCTCGAGCAGGTTGAGAATCACCTCGCGCTCACGGAAGCAGTACAGCAGCGGCGTCCAGGCCCCCATGTCCAGGCCGAAGGTGGCCAGGGCGATGAGATGGCTGGCGATGCGCGACAACTCGGCCGTGACCACGCGCAGGTGCTCAGCGCGCGCCGGCACCTCGAGTTCGGTCAGCTTCTCGACGGCCGTCACGTAGGCGTGGTTGTTGGTGACGGGTCCCAGGTAGTCGAAGCGGTCGGTGTAGACCACCCACTGCTTGTAGTCCACGCCCTCGGCGATCTTCTCGGCGCAGCGGTGCAGATAGCCCACCACCGGCGTCACCTTGTAGACGATCTCGCCGTCGGTGTGCAGCAGCAGGCGCAACACGCCGTGGGTCGCCGGGTGCTGCGGGCCCATGTTCAGCTCAAGCAGTTCGCTCTTGAGGCCCGGTACGTGGTCCTGGTCCGCCCAGCCGGTCAGCCTGGTGTCGTTGGTCGCCATGCTCAACCCTCCGCCGGGGTGTCGTCGCCCGCCGGTGCGTCGTCCGCCGGGGCAAAGGGATTGTTCGCGTAGGGCTGGCCCCTGAGGGGCACGTTCAACCACTGGTCGGGCATCTGGTAGTCCTTGCGCAGGGGATGACCCACCCAGTCCTCACTCAGCAGGATGCGCCGCGGGTCGGGGTGGCCCTCGAAACGGATACCCATCAGGTCCCAGGCCTCGCGCTCGTGCCAACGCGCGGTGGACCAGATGTCACTCACCGTGGGCACGGTGGCCTTGTCGCGGGGGAAGCGCAGGCGCAGGGTGAACTTGTGGTCGCAGGTATGGCTGTACAGGTGGTAGGCCACGCCCAGCTCGCCGTCGGCCACGCGATCACTGGTCTCGGGGGTGCCGTCGGCCTCATAGCCGAGAATGGCCACGGACTTGCCCTTGCCGTTCTCGTCGTAGCCGTCCCAGTCGATGCCGCTGAGGCACATCAACTGGCCGAACTCCAGGCCCTCGGTGTCGCGCAGGAACCGGCAGGCATCCGCGATGCGGGCTACCGATACACAGGCCCAGGACTCGATGTCGTTCTCGCGGTACTCCGCCGCTCCTTCGCCCAGGTGGGCGGTCAGCAGATCGAAGATGGCTTTCGGTTCCATGCGGTTCGACCTCCCCCTACTTCCGGTAGGGAATCTTCTTGGCGTAGTCGGTAATCCACTTGGGCGCCTTGGACTTGCCCTTGCGTCCGCGAATCTTGTCCTGCAGCCGCATCAGGCCCTCGAGCAGCACCTCGGGACGGGGCGGGCAGCCGGGCAGGTACACATCCACCGGCACCAGGAAGTCCACACCCTTGACCACGTGGTAGCCGTACTTGAAGTAGGGCCCGCCGCCGATGGCGCAGCTGCCCATGGCGATGACCCACTTGGGTTCGGGCATCTGGTCATAGATCAGCTTGAGGCGCTTGGCCATCTTGGCCGTGACGGTACCCGAGACGATCATCAGGTCCGCCTGGCGGGGCGTGGCGCGAAAGGCCCCCGCCCCGAAGCGGTCGATATCGTATCTGGTGGCGCTGGCGGCCATCATCTCGATGGCGCAACAGGCGAGGCCGAAGGTCACGGGCCAGATGCTCGACAACTTGGCCCAGTTGAAGACCTCGTCCACCGTGGTCAGAATGAAGTTCTTGGCATCGGTCTCCACCACTTCCAGCAGCTGGTCGTCGACCTTGAAGTCGAACATGTTCTCGCGACCGACGTCGTAGCCCTCGGGGGGGGTGGTTGATTCACGGCTCACGGCGTGGTCGCCTCCTCTTCACCCTGTTCATCCGCGGGGCGTTCGACGAGTGTCTTGACCCAGTCCAGGTCGCCCTTGGACCACACGTAGGCCAAGCCCAGGCCGAGAATCGCCAGGAATATCACCATCTCCCAGAAAACCAGGGCACCCAGCCGGGGCAGGGGATAGAGCTGTTTGAAGACCACCGCCCACGGGAACAGGAACACCGTCTCCACATCGAAAATGATGAAGAAGAGGGCGATCAGGTAGAAGCGGACGTTGAAGCGGATCCAGGAGGAACCCCTGGGCATCTCACCGCATTCATAGGTGGTCATCTTGGCGGGACTGGGATTGCTCGGGCGCAGGATCTTCGCGACGATCAGCGCGAGAGCGGCAAATACGAAGCCGATCACGACGAACACGAAGACCGTGCCGAATTGCCCTTGCATACCGAAGTCGACG
>QNDV01000131.1 GCA_003646045.1 bacterium | reverse complement strand
CCCAGCAATTGGTCCACTTCCTCGGAAGTTGCATCGGTCGGTGCGTAGGATCCCACGCCCAGGAGATAAGCCGTGCGGCCACTGAAAGGCAACCCCGCGCCGGCAGTCAGGACCGAGGCACCATAGCGGACCAGGTCGATCCAGCCCTCGGTCTCACCACGGCCATACCAGCGACTGAGAGTGGTGGTGCGATCATCCCCGTCCAGGACAAAGGCCGCCTGGTCACGAGCGGCCAGGGCTTCGGTAAAGGCCAACGCCGCCACGGCCGCCAGCTGGGTCTGGCCCGGTTCGTGTATCAGCAGCCAGACCCGTGGTGCCGCGGCACCGGACATGGCATGATCCAGATGCTGGCCCAATCCCGCCGCATCGGTGAGGTCCATCACTACCGAGGCCGCGTCCCCGTCTGCCGGCAGGCGAATGGAGTCCGCTGCCGCATCGCAGGACAGAATGGGCAGATCCGCAGGCCAGTCGCGCTTGTCGTTCATCGTGTTTCGCTCCCTCCGAGCTGCTGGTCACCGGTTGTCAGCAGATTCCAGGCCCGCTGAAAGGTGGTAACGACCAGGGGCAGTTCCTCCGCACTCAAGGTCCTCAGGTCGACGCCGAGTCCGTCCTGGCCCATGCGTCCCACCAGGGCGGGATCACCCGTCCGCAATAGACGGTGGCACTTTTCCAGTTCGACCTTGGGCGCCGTCCACAATACGAGTCGAGACGCTATACGCGCCGAGCTGAAGGCGCCCCCGCCCACACTGCCTTCCGCCGGCACCACCGCTCCCCGCCAGCCGGCGGGCGCCAGTGGTTCCAGTTCACGCAGCAGGATGCCGGCGCGTTCCTCAAGTTCGGCCGTGGTCGCCGCCAACATCCGCAGAGTCGGTATCGCAGGCAGGTCCTCGGCTTCCAGGTAGAGCCCCAGTACCGCATCCAGGGCGGCCAGGGTCATCTTGTCCACACGGAATGCCCGGCGCATGGGGTGCTTCCGCAGCGCGGCAATGGTGGCCGCGGACCCCATGATGATCCCTGCCTGGCAACCACCAAGCAGTTTGTCTCCCGAGCAGGTCACCAGATCACAGCCCACGGCCACGTCCTGGTGCAGTTCCGTCTCGCCACCGGGCAGACCCAGATCGGCCATGGGATACAGGGCACCGCTACCCGCATCGTAGATCACCCTGCCATCGGTTTCCCGGGCCAGCGCCACCAGCTCCGACAGGGTCGTCTCGGCTATGAAACCGGTCATTTCGAAATTGCTGCGATGCACCTTGAGCAACACCGCACCGGGAATCATGGCCGCCGCGTAATCGTCGCAGGTGGTGCGGTTGGTCGTCCCCACCTCCACCAGTTCGCAACCCGTTTCGGCCAGGATCTCGTGAATGCGAAACGAACCCCCGATGGCGACAACCTCACCCCGGGATATGATCACCCGGCCACCGCTGGCCAGATGGCGCACCGCCAGCCAGAGGGCCGCGGCGTTGTTGTTTACCACCAGGGCATCCTCGGCCCCGGTCAGGACCGCCGCCTTGGCTTCCACCCGGCGGCCACGATGGCCCCGTGAGCCGGCTGCCAGGTCGAATTCCAGGTCGCTGTTGCCCTGGGCCACCGCCCGGACAGCCTCGGCGGCCACCGCTGGCAGATTGGACCGGCCCAGGTTGGTATGAACCACCACACCGGTGGCATTGAGCACCCTCGTCCAGGCAGGTGCGATCATCTCATCATATTCGGCTTCAACAGCTTCCACGACTTCATTCAACAATTGCCCGCGGTCGCGAATGGCTCCCGTCTCCCGTGGCAGCCTGACCCTCAATCCGGCCAACTCTTTCTGGATGACCCCCAGTAGCCAGAAGCGTCGGCGCCCCGCGAGGAGGGCACACAGCCGCTGATCCTCGAGGAGGGCACTGACCTGGGGAATCTCCCGTAAGCGGGACTGGGCATCGTTCATATGTCCGACGGGCCCGATAAGGGCTGGGAAGGGATGAAAAACCGGCCGCCACGGCGGTCCACTGGGCCCTCAGCATGGGCTTGATCTCGAGGCGCCCAAGGTATCAGAACCCACCCGGGATGTCCAGACGCCAAAGGCTGAACCGGCCGTGGGAGTTGCCGGTCGAGTCACCTGCGGGATCACGGTTTCGCTGGAGGCGGACCTGGGTTAGAATCTCCGGTAAACAGGAAGGATGGACCATGCCGCGTAGCCTCGAAAACTCACACCATCACCGCCTGCCGCCCCTGTTACTGGTGGCCGTCCTGCTGGGTGCCGGCTGCGCCGCCCCCCCCCCGCCCCAAACCGGGGCCCCCGTCGGCTACGAGGCCCTGCGCGAAAGCATCTCCCCCGACGATTTCAGACCCCTGGTCGGCCGTCGCATCCTGCTGGATCCCGGACACGGCGGATTCTACGCGGGAGCCCGGGCGGACAATGGCCTCACCGAAGCGGAGATCAATCTGGGCGTGGCCCTGCATCTGCGTGGACTGCTGGAATGGGCCGGGGCCGAAGTGTACATGACACGGACGGCGGATACGGATTTCCTGGCCGGCACCGACTCCACCCTGGCTGCCGACCTCTCCTTCAGGGTTTCCATGGCAGACTCACTAAAACCGGAAGTGTTTCTTTCACTTCACCACAACAGCAACGCAGCCCGCAATCCCCTGCTGAACGAAACCCAGACCTATTATCCCCTGGGTGACGACGGCGCCAGCCTGGATCTGGCCCGGGCCATCCACCGACATCTGGCGGTGAACCTGGATATCAGACCGGCCCGCCTGCTGCCAGGCAACTTCCATGTGCTGAGAAACAGCCCGGTACCGGCGGTGCTGGGCGAACCGGCCATGATCTCCCACCCCGGGGTGGCGGAACGCCTGACCCTGGCGCGGGCGCGGCAGCTGGAAGCGGAAGCCTATTTCCTGGGCCTGCTCGAGTACTTTGCCGGCGGGGATCCCGTGTGGGCGGCGGCCCAGCCCGAGACTGTCGTGGTGGGCCCCACCGGAACCACCCTGTCCTGGACCTTCGTGGCCTCCCGGGCTGGTACTCCGGCAGCGCCCGGTCCGGACGCAGCCTCGTTCCGGGTAACAGCGGCGGGTCATGAGGTGGCGGCAGACCTGGATGTCAACGGTGGCGCACTACACTGGCAGGCACCTCCGTTGAGTGATGGCGCTCCACTACGGATCGAGGTTCGTGGCAGCAATCTCGCCGGGCGGGCCCTGCCCGTGGCTCATACGCTGCTGCTGCCGGCATCGGGTCGCCGCCTGGACGTGAAAGTCGTCAGCGACGAGGCGGGGGCAGCCCTGGTGTCATGGCGTACTCCCGGCGCCGAGCCCCTGCCTCGGGGATATCTTGTCTGGGACGATGGACGTCGTATCACGGTGGAGCCCGGTTTAGCGGCGGATTTTCTGCTGGATCCCGCCCCGGACAAGACACCGATCTTTGTGCCGGCCCATGCCGGCGTACCTGATGTCACCGTCCTCTGGTCCGCCGATGTGCTGCCGGCCCCGTGGTACTGGCAGGAAGTGGCCGACCCGCCGCCCACCGGTGGCTGGCGGGCACGGACCGGCGACGTATTCAATTCGCCGCCACCGGCCGGCCGTACCGCAGTGCCCATGTCCACGACCCGTGCCTGGTGGAGCGCTCCCGGCCGCCGTCCCGTTCTGGCCCGCCTGCCGGATGCGCACCCGGCCTACACCGATCCCGTGGTACCTGTCCTGGAGGGACTGACGGTAGTCGTCGACCCGGCGGGCGGGAACTCCGACCCCGACGGCACCGGACCCACTGGGGTGACGGGCGCCAGCGTCAACCGGGGTACGGCCCGGGAACTGGTACGCCTGCTCACCGCTGCCGGCGCCCGCGCCATCCTGACCACGAACGCACCGACGACACCCGACCCCATGGCTAAAGTAGCCCTGTCCCAACGGGTCGGAGCTGACCTCTTCCTTACCATCGGGCGCGGCAGTAGCGACATCCCTGCCCGTATCCTGCACCACCCCGGCAGTCATCGCGGCGAGCCCTGGGCCCACTTCACGGCCGCATCCCTGACGACGCTGCTCAACGATTCCACCACCGTCGCCTTGTCCTGGAACTACCTCCTGCGACATACGGCCTGCCCGGCCCTGGAGATCCGTCTGCCCCATGCGACCACGCTGGACGACGAACGGCGTCTCGAGACACGATCCTGGCAGGCCGCCGAAGCCCGCGCCCTGCTGCTGGGCCTGGCCCGCAGCCTCGCCGCACCCGACATGCTGCCCGCCCTCGATCTCCACGCCCTGCTGGCAAACCTGCCCCATACACCTTCCGCCTCCGAGATCGGCTGGGCCTTCTGGGACGGCGAATTGCCATGGTATCCCATGGTGTTCGATGGCGTGGGAACTGCCGACACCCTAGCTTCATGGCACGAACCGGGTCTACCGGCGCAGGGGCCGCTTCACACTCTTGAGATCCACGCCGGCGAGTCCTGGCAACTCTGGCTCATCCGTACCGACGGCCATCGTCCGCGTGGCGAGTTGATTTTTGCGGGAGGGGACCCGGGCCGGTCCATACCGACACCATGACCAAACCACAGCAGGAACACCGTTTCACTACCCGGTCCCAGGCGACCTTTCGTCGCGGTGGTGGCCGGCGCCTGTTGGCCGCGGCAGCGGTGGCCGTGGCCGGTCTGGTGTTGCTGGTTCTGCTGGGGCCTGACGAGGAAACCGTCAAGAAACACTTCGAGTTCTACGGTGCCAACGACGAGATACGCATCATGCCCGAGGTCTCCATCGAGGACGGCCAGGACGATATGCGTCAACTGCCCCAGTCCCTTCAGCGGCCGCCGCCACCGGCTGAGATCGAGGTCGAGCCGGAGGATCTGTCTGACATGGCGGATGAGACCGTACCCGTTCCGGTGGAATCCATCTCCGAGGATTCCCAGCCCGTGCCGGTGGTGGAACCGGCCGAGCTGGAAGAGTCCGAGCGCGTCGAACTGGCCCTGCCCATGCAGTCCAACCCGGACTGGTACATCCTGCGGGAAGAACGCCCCACCTACCCCTTGGAGGTGTCGGAATCAGAGAGACGAACCCCGATCATCTTCGTGAGGGCAGCCATCTTCGTCGGTATCGATGGTCTGGTGAAGGAACGCATGGTGCTGGCCACCAACGGCTCGGCCGCCTACGGCGACGCGGTACTCGACGCCCTGGCCGATTGGAAGTTTGGCTGGCGTGTGGATCCGGGTGCGGGGCGCTGGATCGAGATGACCTGGAATTTCCGCAGTCCCTATTTTACTCCGGAACGCTGACATCCCCGTTATCCGGCGAATTGTCTGGCTCCGGATAGTCTTCCGGCTCCAGGCCTCCCGGGGGGATTCCGACACCGAGTGAATCCACCACCGCTGCCAGGCTGTCCGCCCGCATCCCCTCGGTCAGGGCCCAGGACTCGGTGAAGATCTCCAGGGGGAAATCCACTATGTTACCAGCGCGCACGATCTGCACCGCGGCGGCGAATGACTCGGGGCCCTCGGTTTCCAGGTCCCGGGACGCCAACCGTCCCTGCAGGGCCCTTGTCAACTGGGCTCGGTTCGCCGCCCCGCTGGAGGCCAGGGTATCCAACAGCATGCGCGTACCCTGGTAGAATTTGAGCGCCAGGTCGGTAGCCTCGGTGGGGTACTGTTCCTGATCCCAGGCGGCCTGGAACTCGGCGGTCCAGGCGGTGGGAAACAGAACCAGATCATTGGGAAAAACCACACCCTCCAGCACGGTGCCCGTACGCTCGAGTAGCCGGGTATCATCCAGATTGCTCAGGCCCAGAGTGAGAGCACCCAGCCGATAGAAGTCCAACTGCGGCCCCACCAGCGCCATCTGATCCCGGGAGACAGGGACAAATACGACCTCGGGCCGCGACTCGCGCGCCTGGAGAATCGCCGGACGAAAATCGGTTGTACGCGGGTCAAAGACCGCTTCACAGACGATCTCGCCGCCCTGGGCCTCGATCTCGTTGGTGAAGACCAGGGCCTGCCGCTCTCCCTCGGGGGTCTTGGGCCGCAGAATGGCGCACCTCTGTTTCAACAGGATGCGCGTCACCAGACGTGACAACAAGCGGATCTCATAGTCGTCCGTCAGGTTGGTCTGGAATACGCCATGGCCCAATTCCCAGACCCGATCGTTGGTGGCCGTCGGGGAAACCAGGGGCACGCCCCACTCGGTGGCCACGAGGGCCGCTGCCACCGTGGGTGAACTCGCTACCGCCCCCATCAGGGCCACGCTGCCGTCCTCGGCGCAGAGGCGGCGGGCGGCCAGGGCAGCTGTCACCGGGTCACCGCCGGTGTCCTCGATCTGCAGGGCGAAGTCGCGACCGGTCTCGGTACGTGCGGCTTCGAGTGCCAGCAGGGAGGCATCAACGCAGGCATTGCCCAGCACCGCATAGCGCCCGGTCAGGGAGGCCAGCAGACCTATGAGGTCCGGGTTGACCAGACCACCGACAGCGGGACGGCGGCGGAAACCGCTTGCCACGGGGGAAGTAAGTACCTCCCGGGCGGCCCGCGTCCAGGGATCGTCGGCAAAACTCGTCTCGAGCTCGGCAACCTGTTGTTCCGCGGCGGGAAACTCAT
>QNDV01000130.1 GCA_003646045.1 bacterium | reverse complement strand
TTCGCAATTGGAAGGGGCCCCTGGGGGCCCCTTCCTTCGTACCAGGTCCGCGTCAGTCCAGCAGGTCCACCGACTCCTTGAGATCCGGGACCAACACCTTGGACCCCAAATCCTCACGCAATCGTTTGGCCAGCCCTTCTGCGGCGTCGGGTTCGCCATGGACGACGCAGATGCGTCGTGGCGGCCGGGAGCAGGTCCCGATCCAGCGCATGATCTCCTCACCGTCGGCATGGCTGCTCAGGCCCCGGATGGTCCCCACGTGGGCCTCCACCGGCACGTTGCGGCCGTGGATGCGCAGGGTATCGGCACCGTCCTGTAAAGTACGGCCGCGGGTCCCCGCGGCCTGATAGCCTGTCAGCAGGATCAGGTTGTGGTGATCCTCGAGACGCCTGCCCAGGTGATGCAGGATACGACCGCCGGTCATCATGCCGCTGGCGGCGATGATCACCCGGGGGCCGTCCAGGTTGTTGAGTTGTTTCGACTCGTGCACCGTGCGATGCAGATGGACCTTGTGGGGGAACAGGCGGTTGCGTCCGTCCTCGACAATATCCTCGTCCAGGTTGTCGTCGTACAGGTGGCGTCCGTAAATCATGGTCGCGTCGATGGCCATGGGGCTGTCGATGTGGATGGGTATCTCGGGCAGGTCGCCGTCGCGCATGAGCTCGCGCAGGATCAGACCCACCAGTTGGGTGCGCCCCACGGCGAAGCTGGGGATCAGCACCACACCCCGCTTGTGGACGGTGCGCTGGAATTCCTTGCGGATCTGGTCGAGCACCGGTTCGTCGTCGTGGCGGCGCGTGCCGTAGGTGGATTCGGTAACCAGCATGTCGCACACTGGCAGCGGGTCGGGATCCACGTGCAACGGCACACCGTAACGGCCGACGTCGCCGCTGAAGATCAGCGTCGTCTCGCCCTCGTTCACCGTGGGTTGGCCGGGCGCCTTGTCGAGATGCTCATGGGCCACCCGCATCTCGACGAAAGCCGCGCCCAGGATGTGCCCCGAGTTGTGGAATTTCATGCGCACGCCCGGGCCGAGTTGCAGCCACTTGTGGTAGTCCGTGGGCTCCACCAGCTTGAGGGCCTTGAAGGCGTCGATGGAAGTGTAGAGGGGCTCGGCGGGCTTGTGCTTAGAGAAGCCCCGCTTGTTGGCGTAGGCCGCGTCCTCTTCCTGGATGTGGGCCGCGTCCATGAGCATCAGTTCCAGCAGCTCGGCCGTGGGCGGCGTGGCGTGGATGGGCCCGGCGAATCCGTACTGCATGAGCCGCGGCGTCCAACCCGTGTGGTCGATGTGGGCGTGGGTCAGCACCAGGTGATCCAGGAAGCCTGGTTCGAAGCCCGGCTCCTCCCAGTTCAGGCGGCGCAGTTTCTTCAGGCCCTGGAACATGCCGCAGTCCACGAGGATACGTTGACCGGCGGCCTCGAGCAGATGGCGGCTGCCGGTGACGGTACGGGCGGCGCCGTGGAAGGTGAGGCGCATGGGGGTCCTTTCGGGTGGGAGTGTGGAGGGGAGGATAGCAGGTTGGGGGTGGGGATGCACTTGGATGTATGGATCGGGGGTAAGTGATCACTGCCTGCCGGACCGGGAACCCAGGTCACCCTTATCCCGGAACACGACTCTCCAAAAAACCGGCGCCCTCCGCATCCCCGCGGAGGGCGCCATCCCAATACCCTGCTGAAATCCCTACCGCATCAGGATCGTCCGCACCGTCTTCCCTGCATACGACTTGGGAACGTAGATACGAATAAACAGCGGCTTGCCCTTCTCGGCGTACTTGCCCTTGATGGTCTGGGCGCTGCTGAGGGTGGTGTGCAGGCGCGGCCCCTTCTTGTGCATTTCCAGGAATGACAAGCCCTCGTCCTGGGTGCTCGTCCCGTCACTGAACTGGATGGTGAGACGGCCCTTGGTTACGCGCAACTCGGCGTCCTTGCTGAGAAAGAGCGCCACATTGAAGATGGCGAGGTTGTCCTCGTTGACCTGTTTGATTTCGTCCAGCAGGGCAACGGCCCTGCGATCGCCGGCCGCGGCTCCCATCTCGACCATGGGCAGCGCCTCATCCGTATCTATCCAGAGCGAGAAGAAGCCCCGCCATTCGGGCACGCGCTCCCAGATCATGATGCTTTCGTTTTCGCTGTTTTTCCATTCCTGCGGCAATTCCGGCGGCTTGGTCTTGGGCTCGGGGTAGTTTCCTTCGACATAACTACAGGCAGCCAGTCCCAACAGGACGATGAGCAGGACGGCGGATTTCACAAGACGCATAACGGAAACTCCCTCGACGTCGGTCACGGCCACGGCCGGTATATGGATTCCAGGGACAATCATCGACGCTTCAAGGTACGAAAGCAAGGGCCAGCCGCGCCAATCCTTGGCCTGACCGCCGCGGATTTGGTATGATCCCGGTCCGGCCGCGCCCTTTACCGAACCCGAGGCGATCATGCGACGCTCCCTGGCCCTGCTTTGCTTCTTTCTCTCCGGATTCGCCGGATTGGTGTACGAGATCGCCTGGATCCGCAAGGCGTCGCTGGTATTCGGTTCCACGACCCTGGCCCTGTCCACGGTACTGGCTGTCTTCTTCGGCGGCCTGGCCCTGGGTAGTTGGCTGTTCGGCCGGTGGGGCCAGCGGGCGGCGCGGCCCATTCGCTGGTACGCCGTACTGGAATACTCCCTGGCAGCGACGGCTCTGGCCAGTCCCCTGCTTTTTACGTGGGTGGACGGGCTATACGGTGCGGCCTGGCGCAGCCTTGAGTTCGAGACCACAAGGGCCGGCCTGCTCTACCTGCAGGACGCACCCCAGTTGGCGGCTCTGCGCGTGGGCCTGGTGGCATTGGTGCTGCTGATCCCCACCACCCTGATGGGCGGCACCCTGCCCCTGTTCGTGCGGCAGTTCGTGGTCAGCGGGGACCGGTTGGCGGCGGGCGTGGGACTGCTGTACGGCGTGAACACCCTCGGGGCCCTGATCGGCACGCTGCTGGCGGGATTCGTGCTGCTGCCGGTGGTGGGTGTGAACGGTTGCATCGCTACGGCCGCCGTGCTGAACGTCGTGGCCGGCACCATCGCCCTGGGGCTGAAGTTCAGGGCCGATGATATTCCTGCGCCCACCCCGGTGCCCACCGCCGATCCCACGCCCGATCTCCTGCGCCGCGCGCTGCCGGGACTGTTCTTTGTCGCCGGATTCCTGGCCATCGGTGCCGAAGTGCTATGGACCCGCTTTCTGGCCCTCATCATCCGCAACAGCGTCGTGACCTACACCCTGACCCTGGCCACGGTGCTGGCGGGCATCGTGTTGGGCAGTCTGCTGGCCGCGCGGCTGGCTGACCGGCGAAAAGTACTGGGAGTGCCCCGGGCCGGCTGGTACGGGTTGCTGCAACTGGCGGCGGCCGTTGCGGTGGCGGCCATGTTCATGCCGGTGCCCTGGTGGCGTGCCCTGGGCCAGGGTCTGTTGCCCATCGCCCTGTTGATGCTGCCGGCGGCGATCCTCTCGGGTTCGCTGTTTCCCCTGGCCAATCGCCTGGTAATCACCGACCCGTCGCGTTCGGGGCGGATCGTGGGACGGATGACTGCCCTCAACACGCTGGGCGGTATCCTGGGCTCCCTGTTGGCGGGGTTCGTGGTAGTGCCCCACCTGGGGCTGGCCACCGGCGTGCGCCTGCTGACGGTGATCGGACTGGCGGCCGGTACCGTGGCGTTGTTGGCGGCACGCAGCAATGGGACCCTGCTCAGAGGTGGCGCAGTGGCTGTGGCAGTGCTGCTGGGGCTCGTGCTACCGGGCTGGCGAGGAGCTCATCTTCCCCACGACTACCTGGGTTCCGCCGCACAGCTGGTCGACGTGGCAGAGGGCCACGGGGCCACCCTGGCGGCGGTGCAGACCCAGGACCGGTTGCAGCTGCAGATCGATCGCCTGTGGCAGGGGTCGGACCGCAAGGGACATCAGATCATGGCAGCCCATCTGCCCGCCCTGCTGCATGACGGCGACCTGGAAGATGTTCTGGTGATCGGCGTGGGCGTGGGTCAGACGGCGGGCCGCTTCCTCATGCACGGCGTACAGCGCCTTGACTGCGTGGATATCGAGCCGGCAATCTTTCCCTTCATCGCCGCCAATTTTCCCACCGCCTGGATGAACGAGCCACAGGTGACCCTGGTGCCAGAGGACGGCCGCAGCTTCGTGCGCCATACGGACCGGCGCTACGACATCGTCTCCGTGGAGGTGGGTCAGGTATTCCGGCCCGGGGTGGACGTGTTCTACACCCGCGAGTTCTACGACGAAGTGCAACTGCTGCTTAAACCCGGTGGCCTGGTGGCCCAGTTCGTACCCCTGGCCTTTTTCAACGACGCCGCTTTCGACGGGGTGATCCACACCTTCCTGGAAGTGTTCCCCCATGCCACGCTCTGGTACAACACCGAGGAACTGCTGCTGGTGGGATCGCCTGATCACACACCGCGTTGGCGACCGGCGCCCCTGTCCGAGCCGGTGGCGACCGATCTGCAGTGGAGTCATTGGGGCGGCGAGGATCGCCATCTCCACCGGCCGGGCATCATGCTGGGCATGTTCCTGGCGGATGATGCCGTACTGCGCGACCTCACCGCCGGTGGCGCCATTCTCACCGATGACCGTCCTACCCTGGCCTGGGCCACCGCCGATGTCGATGTGGCCGATCATCGCGAATTGCCTCTGACCCGGCGTCTGGGACGCAACCTGTCGCCCATCGCCCGGGGCCTGGCAGCGGACGCGCCTGCCGACACCGCGACCCTGGCCCTGGCCACCCGGACCCGGCTGCTGAACCTGCGTGACCTGATGGCCGATGGCATTCTGGACGATGCCGTGAACGGCATGGTGGATGGACACCCAGGCACGCCACCAGAGATCATCAAGGCCCTGCACCGCGTGGTAGGGATGAATCCCGAGAGCTTCTATGGCTGGTACAATCTGGGCAAGTCACACCTGCTCAGCGGTGACCACCAGGGTGCGATTCGCCCCCTGTCCTTCGCCGTCCGCATACGCCCGGATAACGGTCTGGCCAGGCGCGACCACGGTGTCGCCCTGTTGCAATCGAGGCGTGCACCGGAGGCCTTGCCCGAGCTGCGGGCCGCCGTGAAGCTGCGTCCACGCGACGCCGCGGCCTACAACTACCTGGGGGCCGCTCTGGGCGCGCAGGGAGACTTCGAGGCGGCGGAACAGGCCTTCGTGCGGGCCATGGAGCTGGATCCCGCCGACACTTCCATACGACACAATCTGGATCACGCGCGCAGACAGGCGCAGGCCCAAAGGTAGTCGGGGCCCCAACCTGCCGGCAGCCGATATGAAGAAAGAGCGGGAGCCTTACGGCTCCCGCTCCCACGTCACCCCGTCATGCGGGGATATCCAGCGACACTACCCGTTACAGGCTCGCCGTCTCCTTGCTCGAGGCCTTCTTGACCTTGGTCTCGTAGGAGGCCTTCAGTTCGTCGGCGCTCTTGCCGCAGCAACCCTTACCCGCGGCCAGGGCCGCGGAGCAATGCTCACTCATGTCTGCCTTCACCGAAGCGGAAGCCTTCTGGTAGGAAACCTTCTGGTCGAAGCTGGCCTTGAGGGCCTTGGCATCCTTGCCGCAACAACCCTTGCCTTCGGTGACAGACTTGGCGCAGCACTCGTGCATGTCCGCGTAGGCGGCCTTGGTGGCTGCTTCATGGGCCGAACAACTGGCGGTGCCGGTGGCTGTCGCGGTGCTGCAAGCAGCCTTGGCGGCGGCGCTGCACTCAGCCTTGGCGGCGGCGCTGCACTCAGCCTTGGCGGCGGCGCTGCAAGCAGCCTTGTCGGCAGCGCTGCAAGCAGCCTTGTCGGAGGCCTGCTTGGCCTCGGTCTTGTTGGGGTGGTTCTCGTCGCCCGCATAGCTGCCGGCCATGGCTACAATGGACAGCAAGGCAACCAGGGCCAGGGCTGTCACGGAGGCATAGATGAAACGCTTCATGGTTTTTCCTTTCTTGGCCAGGCCGTGGCCCGGACACACAAAGGGGGTTACACCCCCAATTATTTCCACTGCCGGTGGAAGTCAGACCAATTCCTACGCAGTCAGTATAGGATTGGTTCCCACGGATGCCAGCCCTACGTTAAAAAAAGATGTAATAGATCGGGAATTCCGGTCACTCACCCCTGTGAGCATCGTAAAAAGGGATGAGGTCACTCCTGACCGACCACCCCACAGGGAGAGTCGCCATGTTCGAAGTAGAGCAGAATCACGATCGCAGGCTGGATCCGGCCCTCAAGCACTATCTGCGCACAATTGGCCGTTATGAGCTGCTGGCCAGGGAAGAAGAGGCCGGTTTGGCCACCCGGGTACGTGCCGGCGACCAGGAGGCCCTCGATCACTTGGTCAACGCTAACCTCAGATTCGTGGTCAGCGTCGCCAAACGCTTTCTGGGCAGGGGGTTGAGCCTGATGGACCTCATCGCCGAAGGCAATGTGGGCTTGATTACCGCCGCCAAAAGATTCGATGAGCGACGTGAATACCGATTCGTGACCTACGCCGTATGGTGGATCCGCCAGACCATCCAGGCCGCCCTGCAGGACCAGACCCGCACCGTTC
>QNDV01000129.1 GCA_003646045.1 bacterium | reverse complement strand
GCCTGCGCGCTGATTCTCGGTACGGCTGTGTTCGCTACGGCGGGCATACCTGATCTGCAGACATCAACGGCAAGCCTCGCGTACGGCGGTACCGAGACCCTGTCCCTGTTCAATGTGCCCAACGGTGCTGGCAAGCCCTTCACCCAGGCGTTCGAGTTCGGCGGAGCCGTGGTCGATGGAACCATCAACCTGACTCTGCTTGACGGTTTGAGTGTGCCCATTGCCAACTTCCCCTTCGAAGACCTCTGGGTCTCGTCGGCGGACGACGGCATGAAGCCCTGTGGCGGAACCGCCACGGCCGATTTCAACACGAACGATCTTGGCGAGACCTCCTGGGTCAATGCGCTGTTTGCCGGTGGCAGCAGCCAGGCCCTTTGCGTGGTCTACGTCAACGGTGACGCCCTGACCAGCAGTGGCGGGTTCGCCTTGAGCTTCAACAGCCCCGACATCACTGGTGATGGCGTGGTCAACCTGAGTGACGCCGGTTTCTTCACCGGTTATATCGGGAATGTCGAGTTCAAGGGTGACTTCAACAACTCCGGTGGTGTCGTGAACATCCAGGACGCGGGTTTCATGTCCGCTGCCCTGGGTGCGCGTTGCCCCTAGAATCGTGATCGGCACGAAAGTGTCGACTTTCCCCCGGCTCGCCCCGGGGGAAAGCTCTAAAACCCAAGTCCACTCAAGGAGTGACAACATGAAGAAGTTCCTGTTCATCCTCGCCGCCATGCTGATTGCAACCGCGGCCATCGCCGAGAACGAAATCGGCATGTACATGGTAGAGAACCCGACCCCCGAGAGCGCCGAAGAAGATGCCTGCTACAGTGGTGCCCCCGGCCAGTTCACGGCCTATGTCGTGCTGACCGGTCCCGTCAATGACGGCCTGGGAACGCCCATCGAGAACGTTGGCGGCTTCGAGTTCCAGCTGATCTGGCCCGCTGGTCCCTTCGTGACCCCGGCGATCCACCCCTCGGCCACCAACTTCATGACTGCCCCGGATTTCTTCTGCGGCGCCAACATCCCCGTGGTGGGTGGCCAGTGCACACTGATCACCGTCACGATCGGTGTCTTCACTGCGGATCCCGTGCTGTGGAGCCTGGCCCCGGTCAGTGATGAGAATGCCCAGAGTATCCCCGGCGCCATCGCCATCACGGACGCCGATGACAACTTCGAGATCTCCCAGGCCTACCCGGTCTCGGGTGACTTCTCTGAGCCCATCTTCGGTATGTGGACCTGTGTCGTGCCCAACGACGACGTCAGCTTCGGCGGCGTGAAGGCGCTGTTCCAGTAGTCTCGACAACACCGACCGCGGTTCGCCGCGGAAGGCAAGGGGCCCGGTCATCCGACCGGGCCCTTTTTCATGGCTGGTTCCGCGGGATCGCAGGTCAGGGTGCCGGCTCTCCCGGCAGGGGGAACCAGCGCAGGCGCTCCAGTTCCTCGTCCAGCGTGATCGGTGCACCGGACGGAGACACGTGCGCATCGCCGGCCGCTGTCGACAGATCCTGCATGGCGCCGGCAGTTTCCCTCGCCATGGCAAGGTACTCCGCAAAAGCCGTCTCGGGTTCCGTAATGTGCCGTGACCGGTATTGCATTTTCCCCGACCCGAATTCGATGTCACCCAGGCGCATGCTGGAACCGGGCCGCTGGTCGCGGTGGCGCCAGATACCGGTGTCGACATCGAAGTTGTAGTGTGGCAACAGCCGCCAACCATCGCGGGCCAGCAGTTCCACTGCCTCGAGGATGAACTCGGACACCTCTTCGGAAATGAAGTAGTTGAAATTCACCCGCACCCACCCCGGCTTGATACCCTCGCTGCCGGCGTTGATGGCCTGGTGGAACTTCATGCTGCGGGCCAGGTCGATGCCCAGCAGGCGATGTCCGTAGGGACCCGCACAGGAACAACCGCCCCGCGCCTGGATGCCGAAAAGATCGTTTAACAGAGCGACGACAAAATTGTGGTGCAGCACCTTGTCGCCGTGCCGGATCACGAAGGAAACGATGGATAACCGCTGGGCGTCCAGGTTGCCCAGGATGCTGATTTTCGGATTCCCAGACCAGCGGGCAATGGCACGTTCAACGAAGCGGGCCTCCAGCTTCTCGATATTCTCCGCCCCCACCGCCTGTTTCAGATGAAAGACCAGCCCCGAGCGTATGGCCTCGATGATGGCCGGGGTCCCCCCTTCCTCGCGGTGGGCGTGATCCTCGAGGTAGGTGTGCCCATGGGGGCCGACATAGCTGACGGTACCGCCCCCGGGTACCGACGGCACGCGGTTGGTCAGCAGCCGCTTCTTGACCACCATCACCCCCGGCGTGCCCGGCCCACCGATGAACTTGTGGGGTGATATGAACACCGCATCCTTGAAGGAAAGGCGATCGTCCGCGGGGTTCATTTCCACATCCACGTAGGGTGCGGCGGCTGCGAAATCCCAGAAGGCCAGGGCATCGTTGGCGTGGAGCAGGCTCGAAATACCCAGGGTATCCGAAACGATACCCGTCACATTGCTCGCCGCCGAGAAGCTGCCGATCTTGAGCGGTCTGGTCGCGTAGTTGATGAGCTCCCGCTGCAGTTGCTGCTGGTCGATCCGGCCGTCCTCGTCCTCGGCGATGGTCACCACGTCGGCAATGGATTCGCGCCAGGGCAGCTCGTTGCTGTGGTGTTCGTAGGGGCCGATGAAGACCACGGGGCGTTCATCGGCCGGGATGTGTCGGGACAGTTCGTACTTCTCGTCCAGGTCCCGCGGCACACGCAGGTTCAGGATGTCGATGAGCTTGTTGATGGCCCCGGTGGCTCCCGACCCGCAGAAGATCACCACGTCCTGGTCGTCGCCGCCGCAGGCTTCCAGGATGATACGCCGTGCGTCCTCTCGAAAACGCGTCGTCTGCAGGCCGGTGCTGGAGGTCTCGGTGTGGGTGTTGGCATAGAGGGGCAGTACCTCGTCGCGGATGAAATCCTCGATGAAAGACAGGCTGCGCCCGCTGGCGGTGTAGTCGGCATAGGTCATGCGCCGCGGCCCATAGGGACCGTCCAGCGCCCGGTCATCACCGATGATGGAGTCGCGGATCTTCTCTACCAGGTGGTGGACACAATCTTCCAAGGGCTGCACCTCACGTCCGGGATGAAGCGGGCCGCACCTGCCGCGAACCCGTCACAATACTAGCCTGCCGCGGCTACCGGGGAAACCCGCATCACCAAAGAACCGTCAGGGCGACCAGGCCACGGTGATGGACCCGAAGTGGTCAGGCCGCCGTTGCCCCTCGAATTCGGGTGAGCGTATGGTGTGGATGAATGACGTGCGCAGACCGCCCCAGGACAGGGTCAGCCCGTACCAGGCGTCTCCCACGAAGGAATTCTTCTCGACGCTGTGGCTGTCAGTGAAGGTGTTGCCGTCGAGAAAGATGTTGCGGACCACGGCTCGCCCGGTGACTCCGCCCAGCACACTCCAGACGAACCCGCGACGACCGCAGGCCAGGTCGCCGCCGGCCGCCGTGGGGCGAATCCGCCGCGGACCGAGATCCCAGCCCAGATCGTTGCCCAGCCGCAACACGGCACCGCCGGCGGCATGGACGAATACGTTGCCCAGCGCCAAGTCGGCGTGGGGCACGAGGTCCCAGTCCAGACCCTGTTCGCCCAGCAGCGGCGCCGGCCTTGGCGGCACCAGGTCTCCCCAACCACGCTGGACCACCAGCAACACGGCCGGCTCGTTGGATAACTGGTTATCCCAACCGGCGGGAATGGGTGAATCGATAATACCGTGGAACCAGCGCTGCATCTCTTCGCCCCGGGCAGCGGGCCCCACCACGCCCAGGCTGAGGGTGGCTTCGGTCCGTGTCCGACCCTCGCGCGCCACCACCGATATGTCGCCGTGCAGCCAGGCGGCATAGGGCCGATCATCCTCCACCAGTTCTTCTGTCTTGATGTCCTCCGGCGTATAGATGTTGTGGCCCAGGGCCAGGCCCATGCGCTGAGGCGTGTCCCTGCCGGCACCGGTGAGCCAACGCCCGGGGCCGGCGATCCAGCTCCAGATATGCCCTTCGCGGCCCCGCGCCTCCAGGCGGATACCGTTGGAATAATGGCGGTCCGAATCGTCCACCCAGAGCACGTCGTTCTCGAACATGAGACGTCCAGTCCAGGTGTCCCTTACCTGCGCCGTGGCCGGCAGGGCCAACAAAACGCCAAACAGGCAGAGAGCAACGCGACGCAGCATCAGAAGAGACGTCGTGAAAGGAAGGTCCAGTCGCCTGCGCGAACCTGGACGTCCGCTACCGTCTGGCTACCCAGAGGCTCCCCGCCGTGGCCGGTGAGTTCCACTTCCAGATCCCACCTGCCCGCCGGGAGGTTCAGTCGCACCAGATGCACGTCGGCGGGCAGGGTCAGCCAGCTGCGGGTATCCGCGCTTTCGGTGACCGCCCCGAAGAGAGTCGCTGCCCACTTGGCCAACTCGCCACCGGCGCTCTCCGCCCCCCGGCTGGCCAGGTACTTTGTCAGGCCCCGCAGGATCGTCTTGAAAAAGATCGTGGGCTTCTCCGCATCGAACGTTATACGGGCCTGGCGCGAGAGATTCTCGGCCCGGCTGCTGACCGCCACCGGTACGACAGTCGCCGCCGCGCGAGCCGTGGAATCCGCCGGGACAGCCGACACCCGGGCCACCGCCACCGACCCCACGCTGTCCTGCATTTCCGGTGCCGCCACCGAAACCCAGTACTCGATTTTCCGCCCCGCCACCAGGGCCTGGGTATTGCCCATGCCTGCGTATATCTGCCAGGCCCAATAGGAGTTGTCGTTGTAGGCCTCGCCCTCGAAGACGGGAAAGTCGAACCGGATCTGGGTCTTGGCCGAGACGAAGCCCGACTCCAGGAAAAACACGACGGTTCCCTGCCCCGGCTGCCAGGCCACCATCTGGTCGCCCGCGGCGGCGGCTGCCGCCCGGAAGACATCGGGACAGGACCGTCGTAATTCGTCGAGTTCGGTCTTGAAGCCCAGACGCCCGGATACCCGCGCCAGATCCGCGGCCAGCGACGGCGGCGGTACCAACTTCAACAGGCCGCTGTTCCGCTGGTAGGCCACCGCGGCATTGCGGTAGGCCGTGAACGCGTCGTTCAGTTCGCCATCCCAGTCGTAGAGCATGCCGCTGGTATAAAGCAGGAAGGCGTTGTTGCGAATCCGTTCCAGGTCTCCCCGGTCCTCCCGGCGGATACTGCCGAGGGTCGTGTCCACGTACTTCGACATCTGCAGGCTGGCCCGCCTGGCTTCGACCAGGGCTTCGTTCCGCTGCCCGAGGTAGATGTAGTTGAGGGCCCTGAAGTACGGAACCATGGCCAGTTCGAAGGGCCGGGCCCGGTAGCTGATGGCGTTGTCGTTGGAGATCAGGGAGAAGGCGCCCTCACTGATGGACTTGGTGTAGAGTTCGTCGGACAGCCGCTCGGCAGCGGCAAAGGCCACGTTGCTCTCGGTCCACCGGTCCGCGTAGTGCAGGATGATGCCCCGCTCCAGGAAATAGAGCAGGCGGTCCTTGCTCCCGGTCTCGTCCTCCACCGTCTGCAGGGCGGACTCGAAATCGCCGGCCACCAGTTCAGGCCTCAGGTCGGCGATCTTGGCACTGTAGGTGGCACAGCCGGTGGTAATCACCACCAGCAGCAGCAGCAGGCCCCCTGTCACGAGAACCCGCCCTGCCCTGGCATGGTCGCCGGTATGAGGCAATCCCACGTTCATCAGCTCTTGTACTTGCCCTTGCCGACGAACTTCTTGAGCTTCTCGTAGCCGGTCCAGACCTTGACGTTGTCTTCGAGATCCACCAGATAGCAATCGACCTGGTAGTACTTCACCTGGTCGCCACCCTCCTGGTCGACGATGGCGTTTATTTCACCGATGAGCATGAAATCGGCGCCATGCTCGCGCCCCCAGTGAGCCATGGTTTCCTGGGACGAGAATTCCTGCTGGTCAGCCCGCTCGGTACGAACCTGCTCACGCTCCTCGGGCGACGCCACTACCCGCACCCGACCGCCGTTGATGAACTCGCGCTCCAGGTCGGCGATGAACGTCTTGGTGGGAATGTGCTCGGCTGTCTTGTTGCGCACCGTGCCCACGATGATATACGGCTTCTTGCCGTTCTCGGCGCTGAAGTCCTCCACCCAGGTACTGCCGGTAATCTGGGTGACCAGGGCGGCGGCCACCTCCTGGCTGTCGATGTCGTTCCAGTTGCCCGAGAGGTCGATCTGCTCCTCCACTTCGACCCGCGTGACCTGCTTGCCACTGCACCCGGCCAGGGCGACCACGGCTACCACCACACCCAGCACGATCAGGCGACGGCCGTTCACAAGGTTCTTCATGATTCCCTCCTGGGATTGGGCAGGCACGCCGGCCGGCCCTGATGTACGCGTCGCCGGGCGGACCCATGCGTCGGTTCGGGGTTCAATCAGGGTTTCCAGAGGATGTTCGCCGCCGAGGGCGCGCGCGTCAATAGACAAGGTACCGGGAGACTTGCGGTCGATGGGATGGTGGGATCGGGCGTAGGCAGCGGGGCCCCGGAGCACCGCTGTTTCGTCGGCGGCGGAAAGGCCCCCGGGG
>QNDV01000128.1 GCA_003646045.1 bacterium | reverse complement strand
TGCATTACATGGACGGATTGGATCTTGATTGGGTACGAGTGAGGCGGGGAGAAGTTGCCTTGGGGGGATGATCTGGAGGGCGGGGGTGACGATCCCGGACTCGGACCGCACGCGGCTCGAGAGGTAATCCGCTGGCAATCCGTCTTGACTTCGTTGTACCGTTGTTATATAACAAACTAATGAAAGCGAATCCCATTGATCCCCAGAGCCCGATCCCGCTGTTCCACCAGATTGCCGAGGTGATCCGGGAACAGATCGCCAACGGGAACCTGTCCCACGGCGATGCCCTTGAGCCGCTGAGGGAAGCGGCCCGCACCTGGGGGGTGAATCTCCACACCGTTCGGCATGCGTACACCGCTCTGGCGCGGGAGGGGCTCGTGGAATCCCACGGTGCCAAGGGGACCTGGGTCACGATAGAATCGGATGATCAGAGGTCCCGAGCCGTCGAGAGCCCCACGGGTTTTGTCGGTCGTGTCGTCCGGGAAGCGAAGTTGAACTACGGCATGGACGTGCCGGCGCTGACCAGGGAGATCGCCCGGCACGTGCAACAGGCCGACGCCACCGCTCCGGTCGTCTACGTCGTCGAATGCAGCACCTGGCAGTGCGCGGACCACGCCCGCGAGATAGAGGCCCGCTTCGCCGTCGAGGCCCGGCCCTGGTCGCTTGAGAAGCACGATGAACCGCCGGCCGGCACCATCGTCGCCACCTACTTCCATTACAACGACATCAGGTGCCGCTGGCCCCACCGATTGGGCGAGGTGAACTTCGTGGCCATCGGCCCGGACCCTGGTCTGTCTGAACGCCTTCCCTCGCGTGTGCAGCAGGTGATCCTGTACGAACGCGACCAGGCGACCGCCGAGACGCTCGCAGCCGATCTCTCGACGGTGTTCGCGCGCGAGAAGTACGGGATCGAGCCCGTCGTGGGCGAGGACCTGGAGGATGTGGTCCGCGATTGCGGCGACGACACCGTCGTGATGGTCGCGCCGCGGATTTGGGCCACCCTCACCGAGGAATTCCAGGCCAACGAACGTGTCCTGGAGGCGGAGTACGTGATTGATCAGGACGATCTGAGCAAGCTGGGTGAAGCGATGGGTTGGGCGGAAACACCACTCATGGCGCCTTCGGCGGCGCCGGGAACAGGAACGAGGAATTCCGAATGACGCACTCCGATGCCCGTCGATTCTCGTGGCGGCACGTCGCTATCGTGGCCGGAACGGTCATCGTCGCATTCTCGATGATCCTGATCGGTCTGCCGCTCTCCAAAGTATTCGGCTTCGAGATCAACGAGATGGCAGCCGCCAGGTTTTCTCCCAGCGTTCCCAAGGTTTCCCTGTTCCTGGCCCTCTGCGCCCTCTACTTCGTCGTCATTTATCTGTCCCAGCGTTTCCTGCACCGATCGCCCTTCAGTGCACTGGGCTTCCGGCGGCCGATGGTCCGGCAGGCGCTGGTTGCATTCCTCGTCGGTGTCGCGATCAACCTGGTTCCCTTCCTCGTCATCATCCTGACCGCGCAGAACATGGTCTACGAGTCGTCGATTCCAGAGGGCACGGCTCTGCTGCGGGTCGTCGCCGCGTACGCCTACTTCTTTCTGGTCTTCCTGACCGTCAACTCCATCGGCGAGGAGCTCGTCTTCAGGTGCTATCCCATCGAGCAGTTCATTGACGACCGGAAGACCCTTCCCTGGGTCATTGTCGTCTCGGCGATGGTGTTTGCAGTCTTGCACTTCATCGTCAGGGCACCCAGTTGGTCCGGGTTTTTCGCGCTCTCGCTGACGTCGATCTTCTATTCGCTGGTCTACCTCAACTGGAGGTCGATCTGGGTGCTCGTCGGTATCCATAACGGCATGAATTTCATCAACCTGACGTTTTCGGAGAACTGGGAAATGGGCGGCCTCTTCACCTGGAACGGTGACGCGATGCCGGGACTGTCGATCTATCTCAATGTCTATCAATACGCCGTGCCCCTGGTGGCTATCACCTTCCTTATCTATCGGTTGCGGCGGTCCGGTCGTCTTGCCCCATCCCGGACCGGCAACATCCTGTCATAAAGCGACAAGTAGGATCTACGCAGACTACATGGATGTCCTCGACGTGGACCACCGAGTAATCTGGTACGGTTCGCACACTGGGCGTAACGCAGGGATTTGTTGCCAGGTTGTGGGCGTGCCACGGTCTGCACTATAATGCGCATGAATGTGGATCGTACCCCGGCACACAAGGTGTACCACCCGGCAGGCTCTTTCAGAAGAAGGAGCCTTCTTCATCAATCGGAGTCGACCCTGAAAACGGTACTACTGTTCATAGACGGCTACGGCTGGGGCGCGGAGGATCCCGCTGTCAACCCGACGCTCACCTACGACGGAGGTTTGCTCCGGTTGCCGACGCGTCCGGCCGATGGCTCCCCTGTATCCCACGCCGGCGGCTGGGCCCGTCCCATCGATGCTGTCCTGGGCGTCGACGGCGTACCACAGTCCGCCACTGGCCAGACCACCCTGCTGAGCGGTGTCAACGCCCAGGCGGCTTTCGGCAAGCATCTGACGGGATTTCCCAACGACCTGTTGCGCTCCATCCTGCTGGAACACTCGGTACTCAAGCAGATCACCGACCTGGGACACCCCGCCTGCTTTCTCAACGCGTTCAGGCCGCGGTTCTTCGAACTGCCGCGCGAGAGACAATTGCAGTTCTCGGCCACCACGGTGACCAATCTGGCTGCCGATCTGCCGTTCTTCACTCTGGACGATGTGACTGCCGGCCGCGCCGTGTACCAGGATTTTACACATGCCGAACTGCGAGCCCGGGGTTTCGATCTGCCGCCCATGGCGCCCGGTGAAGCGGGGCGGATCATCGCCGCAGCAACTCGCACCTATGACTTCGTGCTGTACGAATATTTCCAGAGCGACAAGGCGGGGCACAGTGGTGAGGTAGTGCGGATCCAGACGATTCTCGCCGGGCTGGACGCACTGCTGGAAGCACTGTTGGAGGCGCGGGCTGACGATACACTGGTGGTCCTGACCAGTGATCACGGGAACCTGGAGGATGTCACCACGCGGCGCCACACCACCAACCCGGTACCGCTGATGGCCTGGGGTCCGGGGGCGCGGGAGTTGGTGGCGGGGATCACGCGGCTGGATGAGGTGACGCCGGCGCTGGTTGCGCGCTATTCCTGATTCGCCGGCAGCTTTTGCCTCAGATCGATTACGGCGTCAGCCACGGCCTGCGGCTGCTCTTCGAATATGAAGTGCCCGGCCCCGGGCACGACCCTGAGTTCCACCTGCGGCAGTTCGGTGGTCAGCATGGCCTTCTCCTCAGGGTCCATGGCGCCCTCATGTTCGGCATTTCCCCACAGGACCAGCACCGGGATGGTTATGTCCTTCAGACGGGGTAGCAACGGGGCGGGCTCGGACTGTTTACTCATGGCCAGGAACGCATTCAATGTGCCCTGGACATCCCGGCCGGGGCCGCGGAAGTAGTTGCGCACCGTACGCTTGTCCACCCAGGTGGCGTCTCCCGATGATTTCACGAGATCGTCCTCGTAACGGTCGCGCAGGAAGCGCGTGCCGCCCATCCTGGCCACTATCTTGGCCAGCCTCAGGCTTCTTTGGACCGTGGGCGTGGATGCGGACTCGTTGGCGCCGCCCTCCACTGACACGATGCCAGCCACCAGCTCCGGCCGGGCCAGAGCCAGTCGCAGGGCCATGCTCGTGGCTACGCCATGGCTGACAATCACCGCGCCCTCGATGGCCAGTTGGTCCAGGACGGTCGCAATGCGACCAGCCTGGGCGGCCAGGGTGTAGTCGGCTTCCGGCGTGCGATCGGAGAGGCCGATGCTCAGGGGTTCGATGGCGATAGTACGCAAGCCCTCGGCGTGCATCAGGGGCATCAGTTTGCGGAAACCGTAGTTGCAACCTGAGAGGCCGGGAATCATTACAACGGGAGGACCCCCCGGGGGGCCTTGGTCCAGGACGGAGAGGTGTTCGACAGGTGTTACTTCCACCAGTTGCGGCGTGGCAACGGCCATCAGCAGGGCGAGCAAAAGGACGAGAGGCATGGATATCTCCCGGATCTTATGGGACAGGGAGAGGACCCGCGTATCTTGGGGGGAGAAGAGGAAAAGGCCAAGGTTGAATCGGCCTCCCTACGGCAACAACCCCTCCAGATAAAACACCTCGAATACCTTCTCGTGGAATATGGGCCCGTGCCCGAAGTACCCGTCTTCCCCGAACAATTCCCCGTGATCCGACATGATCATGAAGTACGTATTGGACGGACAACGGTCCATGAATTTGCCCACTACACCGTCCAGGTGCTCCACACAGGCGATCTGCTTCTCATAGAAAGCCTTGAACTGATCGGGCGAGAAAAACTCGTCCTGCTTCTTCCCTTCCAGGAACTCCGATGGGTTCTTGAGGAAGTCGTCCAGGTGCTTGAAGACGCCGTGGACGCCGCTGATGTGGGGCAGATCCTTGCCCGACTCGCCGGGCAACAGGTACGGGTAGTGGGTCTCGCCGGTATTGATGAAGTAGAACCCCGGCTCATCCTTGCTGGGCTGTATGCGGGCGAACTTGTCGCCGTCGCCATCCAGGATGATGCCCAGGTCATTGTGGCTGGGGGCCAGTTCGTAGCGGTCGAAGTGCATCGAAAGGTTGGTCATGGGGTTCAGCACGGGCAGTGAAACCACGCCCTCGGTGCGGTAGCCCTGACCCTTCAGGAAGTGGGGCAGCGACAGCTGGGGTACGAAGCCTGCGAACTCCACCGTCGGCACATTCAGGCGCTGGGACCACAGGGCGAACTCGTCGCGGTACACGTTGGACGCGAACACGCCCTTGGGGCTCAGGTGGGGGACCATCCCCATCAGGAACGTGTAGTGGCTGGGGCTGGTCCAGCTGGCGTAGCTGTAGCGCTGTTCGGCCTGGCCGAGGCGATCGAGGTTGGGCGTGTTGGCCGCCTGGTAGGCGTCCCAGCGGCAGCTGTCAAAGACGATGAAGACGATGTTGTTCTTCCGGTCGCCGCCGCTGAAGATCTTCTTTACGCCGTTGATGAGGCCGGCCATGTCCTGCTCCCTGGTGGTGCGCGATCTGCTGGTTCCAACGCTCCAATGTCGACGCTATGCAGGGTTCGCGCAAGGGTACGGCCACCCGCGGGCGGGGCAGGCCACAAAAGCGGCAGCCGCCGGGTCTCGCCACCGGCGGCTGCCTGTCGGTCACGGTCGGGGGGATCGTGACTGAATTGACTGCTTCGACTAGAGCGCTTCGTCGATGGCCGCGGCCAGATCTTCCTTGGGCCGTACGCCCACGAAGCTGGCCACCACTTCGCCACCCTTGAACAACATCACGGTGGGGATGCCGCGGATGCCGAACTTGCCGGCTAGTTCCTGGTTGTCGTCCACGTTCACCTTGCCCACCTTGATCTTGTCTCCGTACTCGCCAACCAAATCCTCGATGATGGGGCCGATCATCTTGCAGGGTCCGCACCACGGGGCCCAGAAGTCCACCAGCACGGGTACATCGCTGCCTGCGACCTCGCTGTCGAAGTTGCTGCTCTCGAAGTTCATCACGTTCGCCATGGTTCCGTCTCCCTGTATTCAGGCCCCTGCCGGGTCCGTGTCAGACCGATGCAACATCACCGGCGTTTCTAAGCATGTTCGAGACGGCCCTATGCAGAGGGCGGGCCAATAAAGCAAACACTAGCCCGGAAAATATTTAATATGTTAATACTCAATATGTTACACGATATAAAAGCTCTTCTGATTGCGCCATACTCAATCACGCTACTTGCGGAATCTGTTGTATACAACGATAATGTTGCAACGAAAACGTTGCATGCAACAGGAGGTCCCCATGAGTCCCGCCGCCGCCCGCGGTATTCCCATCGCCCGGTTGTTGTCCCAGGTTCAGCCCGGTAGCGTACTGGCCATCATCACATCCCTCAGGGAGGGGGTGCTGGCCCTCGACCCCGAACTGCATATCCTCACCATGAACCCCGCAGCCGAGGAGATCCTGGGCCGCAACCGCTGGGATCTGGCGGGGCTGCCGGTTTGTGATCTCTTCGGTGATCCTACCTGCCCGCGGGACATCCTGGCCGAGACCCTGCGCTCCGGCGAGCCCATCGTGGATTTCCAGACCACCATCCATCTGGCCGGAGGTCAGCTGGGTCATGTGCTGCTGCGTACCGCTCCCCTGCGCCATCGCGATGGCCACAACCTGGGTCTGGCCCTGATCCTGGGTGACGTGACCGAAGTGACCACCCTGCGCCAGCAGGTCAGCGGCCGCACCCAGCTGGGACGGTTGGTGGGTCGGGATCCCAAGATGCAGGAGCTCTTCGGCCTGGTGGGGGACGTGGCCGAAAGCGAGGCCACGGTACTGATCCGGGGCGAAAGCGGTACGGGCAAGGAGCTGGTGGCCCGGGCTGTCCACGAAAGCAGCCACCGCGCCGATGGCCCCTTCATCCAGGTCAATTGTTCGGCCCTGTCGGAGAACCTGCTCGAAAGCGAACTCTTCGGCCATGTAAAGGGGGCCTACACCGGTGCGGTGGCCGACCGGCGCGGCCGCTTCGAGGAGGCCCACGGCGGCAC
>QNDV01000127.1 GCA_003646045.1 bacterium | reverse complement strand
TGTTGACGCGGCGATCACGGCTCTCGCCGCCGTGGCGCGAAGTTGACATCGAGCCCCACCGGGTAGACACGGCTCCACACACGCGGGCAGCCGACCCGCAGGCCGGCTGCCGCTATCGTCGATCCGGTTTCGCCGCTCTAGGCGTCCGGCCTCTGCAACACCACGCGAACCATGCGATTCAGGGAACGACCCTCTTCGGTCTCGTTGTCCGCGATGGGACGGAACGGGCCGTAACTGACGCAGGCGAATTGTTCCGCCGGCAGTCCCAGATCATTGGTCATGTAACGGACCACCGCCGCGGAGCGGTGGGCGCCCAGTTCCCAGTTTGAAGGATAGGTATCGTGCCACTCCTCGAGGACCTTGCGGTCGTCGGTGTAGCCTTCCACGTACACGTCCCAGTCCGGATGATCACGGATGGTGCGCGCAATGGCCTCAAGGGTGGGGACCATTGTGTCCAGGACGATGACCTGGCTGGCGGCGAACGACAGCTGGTCCGGAATGGAGATGATCACGACTTCCTCCATCACCTCGACCAGAGCGGCGTTATCGGCCTTGCAGTCCTGCAGGTTGCCGCGCAGGTCCTCGACGATCTCGTCGCGCTCGGCGACGCGGGCTTCCTCGTCGCCGATGGTTTGCTGCAGTTCGGCGATCTGGGCGTCCAATTGCATGATCTGCTCTTCGTACTCCTTGCACGAACAACCGGTCATCACGACCAGAGCCACGAGCAGCGCCAGCAGGACGCCGAAACGCATCACCGTCCGGTACGATCGATCCATGATCCACTCCTTAATGCTGATAACGGACCGCCGGGCGGCCCGTCTTCCATGGCAACGGCATGACCCGGCCTGAGGGTCCCACCATCCAACGACTCCTTGCAATGGACTGAGAGTAGTCATGACCCATGGTACTCTTCAAGATTTTTTTTGATTCCTTCTGCAGACAATTCCGACGGATCACTACTGCGTTGCCGGCAGTCGACAATGGCACGGAAGACCGATCCCGCCGAGAGGAGCAAAAAAACCGGTAAATACCCCTGCGATACGCCCGATACCTGCAGTAATGGAACACGTGTCCGGTCGCCCGGACCGGATCCGTGGAGCTGTAACACGGAATGAGGCAAGGGATCCAAGAAGCAAGGGATCTGTCACGATCATGATTTCCTGCAATAACAAGAGTTCCCGCAACGGGTGGTTGTCGCCGACTTCGGCGGTCGTATTGGTCCTTGTGATGGGCCTGTCCGGAACCCTAAACGCAGCCACCGCGCCGCTGGACACCCTGCGCGAGGCAGGAACGGACACCGAGGAGCAGGACCCGCGCTATGCCCCGGCAGCCATCGACATCAGTCGCAAACTGCTACCGGATGTGGGCGCTACCATTGTTCCCCGGGACCGGACACCTTCACGCCCACCGCGCCTGGACGATCCACTGGCCGGTGCCTGGCGCTTCCACGCAGCTCGCCGCGCTGCCGCGGACGGCAATACGGCCGGAATCAACGAGAATCTCCAGGCTGCCCTGGATGCTTCCCCCGGACGGGTCGACTACCGCCTGTACCAGACCCTGCACGCCGTGCGCAGCTTCGACACGGCGACCCTGGTCCGTGCCCTGCCCCGCAGCCTGCGTGCGGTATTGTCGGCGCCCCTGAGCCGCTATCGGTTCATCGCTGCCGCTCACCAGGCTGCCATCCTGCTGGTAGGTATCTTCTGGACCGCCTGGGTCCTGGCCCTGTTGGCCGCGACCTGGCGCTTCCTGGCCCACGACCTCTCGGCCAGAATCTTCCGCGATCGGCGGCATCTGGCCCGCGGCGCATTGCCCATCCTCATCCCCCTGGTCCTGTTGGGCCTGTATCCCGGTTGGTACGGTTTCCTGGCCGCCCTGTCGGTTCCCTTGCTGGTTGTGTCACGGGGTCGGGCCCGCCTGGTGCTGGCGGCAACCTGGATAACTGCCCTGTCGCTCGTGTTTCCGGCCTGGCCTGCCCTGCGAATGGCGGCCCCGGCCCTGGATCCGGACAGTGAAACCGTGTTGTTGGACCAGTCGGCCGTAATGCACCCCAACCGGGAACAGCAGGCGGTCCTGGTCGAACGCCTGGCCACAGTCGAGGACCCCGAAAGAAAATCCAGACTGCAGACCGCGCTGGCCATCCAGGAAGCCCGACGTGGTCGCTATGCCCGCAGCAACGAGTTGTTCGGCGCAGTGCTGGCCCAGGAACCAGACAACTTCCCGGCCCTGGTGGGCACGGCGAACAACACCTATTTCCAGGGCCACCTCGACGAGTCCGTGTCCCGCTATAAAGATGCCTCGCACCGCCACCCCAATCGCGGCGAGATCCACTACAACCTGGCCCAGGTCTATTTCAAGAAATTGTTCGTACCCGAAGCATCGGCTGCCCTGGCGCAGGCGCGCAATCTCGGTTTCGAGGCGCCTGCCGTGGGCGATATCGCCATGTCGGCCGGCTACGCTCCGGTGGTCTATCCCGGCATGAGCGCGAGCCAACTGGAAGCGTCCTGCCGCTTCGAGGCACATCTGTACCCGGCCCTGGTGACCGTGTCCTCCTGGAGGAATCTGCTGGGCGTACCGCCGATTCCGCCCCTGGCCCTGGTGGGCCTGCCCCTGCTGCTGGCCCTGCTGGCCATTTCCATGTCCAACAAGCAGCAGGATCCCCGTGAGTGCGAAAACTGTGGTGTACCCCTGTGCCGGTCGTGCTGCAAAGTGCGGGACAACGCTTGGATGTGCGCCGCTTGCGGTGAGACCGCTGACCGTGCACGCAGCGACATGATCCTCGCCACGCTGCTCAAGAACCGCAGCCGCGACGAGGGGTTGGCCCGCAGCGCACGGGTGTTGCGCCTGGGACGCCTGCTGCCCGGCGCCGGCCACCTGGCCACGGATCGTGTCGGCGGCGCCTGGCTCCGCCTCAGTATGTTGGCCGGCGGACTGTTCCTGCTCACCGGTGCCTGGTGTTTCCATCCCGACTCGGGTTGGTTGACACCGGGACTGCTGCTGGATATCGAGACCATCCACCCCGTCTGGCTGCCGCTGCCGTCGAGCCTGTGGCCAGGCTGGACAGCTCTGCCCCTGTTGGCGGGCGCGACACTGCTGGCCGCAACCTGGCTCATCGCCCTGCTCGACGGCCCCGGGCTGAAGCGTGGACTACAGGACCGCCATTCCCTGGCACCGGCGACGACGACCCGTAGCGAAATCGGCGCCGAAGCGCGTTGAAAGGAGAGCAGGTATGGCACTGGAAGGACAACTGAGTGATTTTAATCTGGGGGAGATCCTGCAACTGATCGCCAGCCAGCAGAAGTCGGGTTTCCTGCATCTCGAAACCCAGCGCGAGATGGTGTTTGTCTTCGACAAGGGCGTTCTGGTTTCGACGCGCGACCGTCGCAGCCGTTCGCGGGACCCTCTCGAGTCCTATCTGCGCGCCTACGGCTTCTTTGATAACGACCAGTGGCGCCACGTGGAGTATGTGCGCAAGAACGCCTCGCTGGACCTGACGGAAATCCTCACCTCCGAAGGCCTGTTCACCGATGAGGAGTTGGGCAGGATCCTGCGCAGCGTAGCCCAGGAAATGGTGGTTGCCGGCATGAAGCTGAGCCGTGGCCGCTACGGCTTCACGCCCACGAAGGAAACTCCGCCGGGAATCCGCTACCCGGTCCATATGGATGTGCAGGGATTGCTAATGGAGTCAGTCCGGCGCGTGGACGAGGAGGGTCTGCTGAGAGAGATGCTGCCTTCGCAGGCCATTACTTTCAGTCAGGGTGCAACGACCCTGCCCGCCGAGGACCTGGGTGAAACGGGCCGGCGCATCATGAAGTTGGCCCTGGCCGGGCTACAACTGGGACGCATCATCCGCCAGGGGAAAACCGAGAGCTTCGTAGTGCGCGACCTGTTGAAGAACTGGTGTGACGACGGTGTGCTGACAAAGCACGATCCGGAAACGGATGAGCTGGATGACGACACGGAAACACGGGAAAAACGGGGCCACAAGCTGACCACCGGCCTGCGTTCGGTGCCCCTGGCGATGCTGGTTATCTGCCTGCTGGCCGTTGGTTTCTGGGGGCGCTGGGTAGCCCTGCCCGCCACCGGCGAGAATCCCGGCCGCACCATGCGCGAAGCCCAGTTGCGCTCGGAAATCATCCAGGGCGCCCGGATCTTCCGTTACGAGAAGGGCCACTGGCCATCGAACCTGGACGAGTTGGTACGCGGTGGCCAGTTGGAGGCGTCCACTCTGCTTACGGCGGAGGATCTGGGCTGGAGTTACGAACTCGACCCGGGCCGGGACAGTTTCCGACTGGGCACCTGACCATCCACCCCGCGAATCCCCAATTCCGACAAACCATGCAACCGGGATAATCCCGGCATGATTCAGGAGGCCGCCTTCGCCGGGCCGTGGGTAGCCACCACCAGTCTTTCCGGATCGAAGTAGGCAAGCGCGCAACGCTGCAGGTCGTCCCGGTCGACGCGGTCCACCTTGTCCACCAGTTCGGCCACGGGGACGAATCTACCGAAATGGATTTCGTTGCGGGCGGCACGGTACATCTGGTTGACCACGCCCTCGAGACTGAACACCAGCTGTGACTTGATCTGGGCCCGGTTGTTCTCCAGTTCGTCGGCCGCTACACCCTCGGCGATGAGACGTTTGTATTCCCCACGCAGTACTTCTTCCAGACGGCCCAGTTTTTCGGGGGAACAACTGCCGGCGCAACTTACCAGACCGATGTCCTGCCCCATGTCGGAGTAGGTGTAGACCGAATAGGCCAGACCCTCCCGTTCACGCACGGCCTGGAAGATACGGCTACTCATGCCGCCACCCAGCAGGTTGCTCAGCACGAAAAGGGGAATCCGGTCCCGGTGCTTGAAGTGGATGCCCAGATTGCCCGCCTCGAAGTAGGTCTGGACGATGGGGCTGATCATTTCGATGCGCTCGGTACTGGGCGGGGCCGGTGCCGGGACGGCTGCCGTGGGAGCCGCGTCAGCGGCGACCATGCCGCCACCGAAGAGGGCCGCGGTCCGCTCGCGGAAACCCTCCTGCACGTTCCCGGCCAGGGAAAGAACCAGATTGGAGCCCCGGAAGAGACGGTCATGCTCGGACCGCAGCACTTCAGGCGTGAAGGAACGGACGGTGTCGGCATCGCCCAGGATGGGACGGCCCCTCTGGTGCGCACCGTAGAGCCGGGCACTGAAGGCGTCATGGAGACGGTCTTCCGGTGTGTCGTACGCCTCCTGGATCTCCTCGCAGACCACTTCCATTTCCAGCCGGGTCACGTCGGGGTCGAAAGTCGACCCGAAGAGCATATCCGCCAGGACTTCGACTGCCTGGATAAAATATTCCGGCAAGACGCGCACCGTGAAAGCGACGGCGTCCTTGGTGGTGAAAGCATCCACCACCGCACCGAGACTGTCGAGGGTCGTAGCCAACTCGAGGGCACTGCGCCGGGCGGTGCCCTTGAAGACCATGTGTTCCAGGAAGTGGGAAAGGCCGCCGAGGGACGCGACCTCGTCCTGGCTACCGGTACGCAGCCAGACACCCAGCGCCACGGTATGGGCGCTGGGCATGGGTACTGTCACGAGGACGGCGCCGCCGGGCAGGATATCCCTCAGCGGCGCCGTCTCGTCCCGGTATGGATCCAGGTTCACGGCTTGCGCTAGCGCCGGCCACCACGACCGCCGCGGCCACCGCCGCGGCCGCCCCGGTCACCACCACCATCACGGTCGCGACGTCCCTCGTCCCGCGGCATGTTCTCCATGCCCTCGGGGACCGGCAGCAGGGCCTTGCGGCTGAGCCGCACCTTGCCGCTGCGCGAGTCGATTTCCACCAGCTTGACGTCCAGCTCGTCGCCGACCTGCAGCACGTCCTCCACGTTGCCCACGCGGAAGTGCTCCAGCTCGGAGATGTGCAACAGACCGTCCTTGCCGGGCAGGTACTCGACGAAGGCGCCGAAGTCCACGATGGTCTTCACCTTGCCGTGGTAGACCTTGCCGACCTCGGGCTCTTCCATCAGGCCCTGGATGAAGGTCATGGCTGCCTCGCCACTGGCCTGGTCCGTCGAGGAGACGAAGACCATGCCCTCGTCATCCACCTCGATGGTGGCACCGGTGTCCTCCTGGATCTTCTTGATGACCTTGCCACCCGGGCCGATGAGTTCGCCGATGCGTTTCACCGGGATCTGGATGGTTTCGATCTTCGGCGCATACTGGCTCATCTCCGCACGCGGCTCCGGCAGGGCCTCGATCATCTTGTCGAGGATGTGGTTGCGGGCGTCGCGGGCATCGCTCAGGGCCTCGGTCATGATCTCGCGGCTGATGCCGGCGATCTTGGTGTCCATCTGGAAGGCGGTGATACCATCCCGGGTGCCGGTGACCTTGAAGTCCATGTCACCCAGATGGTCCTCCACGCCCAGAATGTCCGTGAGTACGGCCACCCGGTCGCCGTCCTTGACCAGGCCCATGGCCACACCGGCCACGGGACGCTTGATGGGCGCACCGGCGTCCATCAGGGCCATGCAGCACGAGCACACGGTAGCCATGGAACTGGAACCGTTGGACTCGAGGATGTCGCTCACCAGCCGGATCGTGTAGGGAAAGTCCTCCAGGTCCGGCAGGATGGGGCGGATG
>QNDV01000126.1 GCA_003646045.1 bacterium | reverse complement strand
TGCCAGCACGTCGTCGGCGGCGGCGTCACGGGCCAGGGTCGCGCATTGTTCCAGCCGTGCGTAGAGTTCAAGGGTCGCCTTGAGCACCGGCGGCGTGTCACCCCGTCCGAAACGACTCACTTCGTTGCGCAATTCCGGCAGTACGTCCCGGACCTCGCGGGCCGGCCAGGCACCATCTTCGAATTCCGTCCCGAAGGGCAGATCGATGGCGGCTGTACTGCGCTCGGCCTGCTTGAGCCGGACAAAAGCGAAGGCACTGTTGCGATAGGCCCGCGTCGCGGCGCTGGCCCGGGGCGAGACCAGCCCGGCAGCGGCTGCGACTTCCTTTTCCCACTTTCGTGACCACTCACGCTGCCACATCAGATCGATCAGGTCGGTCATGCCGTCAACCCGACGCCGGGCTACCCGCAGTGAGCCGCGGGCCTCGGTCGTGCCCAGTTTCATACCGCACTCGACCAGGGCAGGCTTGGCGACATGGCGCAGGGAATCACGGCGATCGGCAACCTGATTGTCGTCCAGGCGCGAAAGATCCTGCCAATCCGTCCCGCTGGCCAGGGAATGCCAGGCCAACTCCAGGCGGCTCATCTCCTGTTCAAGGCGCACACCCTGTTCATCCAGCGCATGAAGTCGCCGCTTCTCGCGATCGGGCCGCGTGGCCTGCTGGATGCCCTCGTTGGACAGGGCGACGAACAGGTCGAGCTGTTCCAGCAGCGGTGCAGCCGCGTCGGTCTGCAACTTCAGCAGGGATGCGCGGCGGTCACGTTGTACGTTACCTTCGCCAACCACGCCGGCCTTGGCCACCCGACGCACCAGGCTTTCGTAGACCTCGCCCACGTCGATCACGGACAGCAGGGTGCTGGTATGCTTGTCCTCCTTGGCGGTGTCGGCGAATGGACTCCAGCCCAGTTTTTCCTGGGCCAGCCGTGTCACGTCCGGCATGCGCCACCAGAACAGGGCGGCAATGATCGAACCGGCAATAACCAGGGGGAATATCCGCGAACCGCCGGAACGTCGCCTGGCCGGTGGCGGAACGGACCGCCGACTCGCTCCGGATCTGGTCCTGCCCGGCCGCGAGCGTCGCCGGGGTGGAGTGGTACCGCCGCTACCGGGTCCGTTTCCCGTCGGCACCAGCGGGATGACGGAATGGGCGCGCATCGGGACCTTCGTATTGATGGGTTGCCTGGATCGCGCTTCGGTTGGGACTGCCGTCCCGCGCCGGGCATTGTCGACGCGCGCCTTGGCGGCGGCGCCGCCAGGCAGGGAGAACTGTTCCCGGGCCAGCCGGCACACACCGGGCAGGTCCCCCGCTGCCAGGTAGGAGCCGATGGCGCTGACGTATTGTTCCACCTCGTCGGGCACGATGGCGGCCACCTGGGTCAGCAGCAGGCGCTGCCAGCCGCTGAACTGGCAATTATCCGTGGCCAGGGCCGCCAACTGGAACCCTCCCCGCTCCGATCCGGCAAACGAGGCAAAGCGCAGGTCGCGGCGCATGGGAGTAGGCAGCGAGGCGATGATCAGGGCCAGGGTCCGGTCACTGCCCTCCTCGGGCTGACCAATGGGTAGATGAAGCTGCTTCTGCACCAGGATATGACGCAGGCTTTCGCAGACCAGCGCCATGTCGGTACGTGACGGTGGCGGACTGACCAGGGACGCATCGGCGGCCGCGTCGAATTCCACCCGGTCCAGCAGGATACCGTCGCGCCATTCGGAGACGAAGGTGAAACTGCGGGCCAGGGCAAAGGGGTTATGGCCCAACGCCACATAGTCCGCTTCGCTGATCACCACCGCATGAAACAGGGTATCGTGACCGGGACTCAGGTGCACCACCGCGTAGATCCGGCCGCGCTGGGTTTCCATGGTCTTCTGCAGGGGCACCGAAAGGACCACCGGCCGGGCCAGGCCACCCAGGGGCAGGTCCCCCCAGCCCTCGCACAACTGCCGGATCTCGCTGATGACCGACTGTCCCAGACCGGGCGACTGCGTCAGGACGATACGCTGGCGGGACGTACTGGATTCCTGGCCGTAGAGCATCTGTTCGACGAAAGGCATGTCAACAACTCCGCTTTTCGGGTCGGCGCGTACCTTGACAAGTCAGGGATCGACTGGAAACGCGATTTCCTGAATAAAAAGGCGTTGTTATGCCAGAGGCCCGGCTCCCCCCTGGGAAACCGGGCCTCTGTTGCTCAGGCGGTGCTGCGGACCGGGATCAGACGTCCCGCTCCAGCCCCAAACGCTTGACCTTGTCCACGTTGCCGGGAGACTTGGCCGCCGGGTGCTCCGTCTCGAACATCTCCTGGGGCATCTTGCCCGTGAGCCAGGAGGGGTTCATGGGATACACATGGGGGTTGAAGACCACGCCGTACATGTGCCAGATCAGGATGGCCAGCATGGCCAGCCACGCTTCGTAGTAGTGGATGACCAGGAAGACCTCGAGCGCACCCTTGCCGATGTAGGGGATGATCGCCTTCTCGAACCACATGGCTGTACCCGTAATCACCATCACGACGGTGCCCCAGATCAGCGCCCAGTATTCGGCCTTCTCCACGAAGGAGAAGCGGCGCATCTGGGGATGCTCATCCGTACGGCCCAGGTTGTACATGAACATGCCCCAGACCTGCTTGGCATCGGTCCAGTTGGGCGCCATGTCCTTCAGGAAAATGCGGCCCTTGACCGTCATCAGATAGCCCAGGTGCCAGAACGACCCCAGCACCATGACGATGGCCGAAGCGCGATGGATCAGGCCGCGCAACTGGGCACCACCCTCATGGGAGAAGATCATGCGGGCCCACCAGGCGTCGTAGAAGCGCAGGGAGAAGCCGGTGATGACCAGCACCGTGAAGGAAATGGCCAGCAGCGTGTGCTGCACCACCTCGTCGGCCTCCATGCGCCTGACCTGCCGCTTGCGCAGCACGTTGCGCACCTGGCGCAACCAGTCCAGGAAGCAGTAGACCACCATGCCGCCGATGATCAGCAGGATCATGATGAGATAGATGGTCCGCACGTAGTAGGGCCAGCCCTCGGCCGTGCCCGATACCGGTTCGTGGATCTTGGTCTTGGAGGCCTTCTCGGCCGACATGCCCGTGTGGCAGGCGCCGCAGGTATTGACCAGGTTCCCGGGTGCCACCGAGGAGCGTGGATCCGACGACGGCAGCACCATGTGGGCCTCGTGGCAGGACGAACAGTTGGCCACCGTCTTGTCCCCCGCGCGGCTCTTCAGGCCATGATACGAATCCACGTATGACTGCAGACGTCCCGACGGCAGATCATACTTCTCGTTCAGCTTCGCCGAGTCGTGGCACGGTGAACAGGTGGCCTCGGCCACCCGGAAGGGACTGACAGGTGACCGGGGATCGTCGATGGCCAGAATGCCGTGCTCACCATGACATTGGGTACAGGTCGGGGCATCCACCTCGCCACGGGACACCAGCTGGCCGTGGATGCCATCCTCGAACTCGCTGCGGATGATGCTGTGGCACTTGCCACAGGTGGCGGAGATGTTGAAGAAGTTGATGGTGGACTCGACATGACCGGGGGGCAGTATGCGGTGGGCGGTACCGCCGGTGGAGTGACAGTCGTTGCACGAGGCGGCGGTATCCTTGCCGCCGGCTGTAGCCTCGCCGTGGACACCCTGCTGATAGACCTCGATGGGGTGCTTGAACTTGATGTCCAGCCGGGCCAGGAATTCCTGGTCCTCGTGGCAGGAACCGCAGGTGGCCGGCAGGTTGGACGCATGCACCATGGACCGGGGATCATTGGGAGGCAGGATATGGTGGCTGCCGTGGCATTCCTGGCACGTGGGTACGTAGGGGGATTCGCCCACGATACCGCGACCGTGCTGCACGTAGATCTCCGCCGCATCGTCGTGGCAGTCGTTGCAGACCGGGTCCGGCAGGGTACGGGCATGGGGAATCCGGTCGATGTCGGCATGGCAATCCTGGCAACTGAGACCCTCGTGGACACTGCCTTCGAGCATGGCCAGATCGACCTCGGCGGGACGCCCACCGGTATCGGTATGGCAGTCGGTACAGACGGCGTCGGGCCAATCGCGGGCGAATGTCGTCGTTACACCCAGGGCCAAGGCCATCAGTACCAGCAGTAGAGTCAATCGGTAGCGCATGGAAATCCCGGACCTTTCCCCGGCCGCATTTCAGGCTCCATCCTGTCAGGAATTCGACAGGAAATGGTCCGAATACGTGGCAATTCGGGTGTCGTCACAAATATGTCACTAGGAGTAAACTAGTGTGCGCCCTGACCAATATCAACTAAAAATACGCGCAACATATTGTCTTTAAATGGATTAAAGCACACTGATTATATAGGTGATTTTTGCATATGGTGCCGACATTACAAAGTCAATCATACTAACGGGTTGTCAATTCAACAACAACCCTGACGCACTCTCCGGATCGCTGTCAATCGCTCCCGAATCACCCAAAGCGGCCAGTGATGTAGTCCTCGGTCTCTTTCAGGTGGGGATTGGTGAACAGCGTTGATGTGGGACCGTACTCGACAATCTGACCCAGATACATGAAGGCGGTGTAATCGCTGACCCGCGACGCCTGCTGCATGTTGTGGGTCACGATCAGCACGGTGTAATTTCCCCGCAGACGCAGGATCAACTCCTCCACCCGCGTGGTGGCGATGGGATCCAACGCGCTGCAGGGCTCATCCATGAGCAGCACCTCCGGCTCGGCGGCGATGGCCCGGGCGATACAGAGGCGTTGCTGCTGGCCGCCGGACAGGTCCAGGGCACTGTCGTCCAGCCGGTTATGCACCTCGTCCCAGAGGGCCGCACCCCGCAGGGCCTTCTCGCAGACTTCGGCCAGGACGCCGCGATTGCGCTCACCGTTGATCCGCAGGGCATAGGTTACGTTCTCGCGGATACTCATGGGAAACGGATTGGATTTCTGGAAAACCATGCCCATGCGGCGGCGCAGTTCGATGACATCCACGCCCTTGCCGAATACCTGGTCCTCTCCCAACTGCATGCCACCGCTGATGGTGACGCCGTCGATTAGATCGTTCATGCGATTGACCGAGCGCAGCAGGGTGCTCTTGCCACAGCCCGAGGGCCCGATCAGCGCCGTGACCTTGCCCTGGGCCACGGGCAGAAAATTATTGAAGAGGGCCTGTTTCCCGCCGTACCAGAGGCTGTAATCGCGCACATCCAGCACGTGTTCCTCCTGCATTATCTCGCTGTGGATCTCGGCGGACACCACTTCGCCGGCCGCGATCCTGGTCAGGCGGTCGGTAGCGATGATGTCGGCAACTGGTGCACTCATGATTTCTCCGGGTTCATCAGAATTTGGAGCCGACAAAGCGGCGGGTCAGACGTGAACGGAGCCAGATGGCGGCGGCATTCAGGAACAGGACGATGGCCATCAGGACCAGGGTCGTGGTGAAGACCATGGGTTTGGCAGCCTCCGAGTTCTGGCTCTGGAAGCCCAGGTCGTAGATGTGGAAGCCCAGGTGCATGAAGCTGCGCTCGGGGTGGATGAACGGGAACACACCGTCTACCGGCAGTTCGGGTGCCAGCTTCACCGCGCCCACGAGCATCAGTGGCGCCACTTCGCCGGCGCCACGGGCCATGGCCAGGATAGCGCCGGTCATGATGCCGGGCAGCGCCCGCGGCAGGACCACCCGCCGGATGGTCTGCCACTTGGTGGCGCCGCAGGCAAACGAGCCCTCGCGCATGGAGGTGGGCACCGCGGCCAGGGCCTCCTCGGTGGCCACGATCACCACCGGCAGGGTCAGCAGGGCCAGGGTCAGCGAGGCCCACATCACACCGCCGGTCCCGAAGGTGGGGTTCGGCAGTTTGTCGGCGAAGAAGACCTGGTCAATGCCACCGCCGACGATGTAACAGAAGAAACCCAGACCGAAAACGCCGAATACGATGCTTGGCACGCCGGCCAGGTTGTTGATGGCGATGCGCACCATGCTGATCATCAAGCCGGCCTTGGCGTACTCGCGCAGGTAGAGCGCCGCCATCACCCCGAAAGGCACCACCAACAGGGTCATGGCCAGGGTCATGACCACGGTGCCGAAGATCGCGGGCATGACGCCGCCCTCGCTGTTGGCCTCCCGCGGCTCGGCCACCAGGAATTCACGCCAGCGGTCCAGATAGACTCCCAGCCGCTGCCCCGGGCCCAGCTGGTTGGCAGGATAGGCCCGCACGATATCCTGCAGACGGAGATCCGCCTCCTGGCCCGTGGACGTCCGCACACGAATAGCCCACTGGCGCGACGCCAGTCCTTCACGGTCACTGCTCTCGTGGTGACCCAGGCCCCGGGCCGCCCGCGCCTCGTGGTGGAACTCGCCATAACGGGCCCAGATATCCTCCGGAGCGGTTGCCGTCACCTCGCCATCCACGAGAAAACCCACGGGCACACCGTAGAAACGCCCCCAGGTCATGCGTTCGAATACCATGGCCCAGGGCGGCCGCCGCTCTCCGCCAGGCTCGATGCGGAAGGTATCGAGCCAGCGATAATGCTCGCCGGTAAGTTCGAAATTGCCCACCCGCACCAGGCGCCGCTCCACGCGGTCGCGCCGCGCTGCCATTTCGGCCAGGGCCCGAGCGCGGGATTCATCCTTGAGGCTCGCCAACAACGTGGGATCGGGCCGGTAACGGTCAACCCGCGTTACCTCACCCATGACGACCCCTCCGTCGCGGGTGGTGATC
>QNDV01000125.1 GCA_003646045.1 bacterium | reverse complement strand
TGCTCGGCTGGAAGAACAATCCCATGTCAATCCTGACTGTTTGGAGAGGGGCCACATGCCGCCTGATTCCCGAGAGTATAGGTTCGCTGTCGGATTGGTGATACCATAATCACTGAGCATGGATTTCGGTCTAGCGACCGCGCCTGTGTCGAATCCGGGATCAAGGGTGCTTTCAGGGTGTGTGCCGAGCGTCTGGCAGAGCTGTCAGGAACCCCGTATATCGATCCGTTCAACGTGGCCATCTACTACGCCCGTGTCGGCGATACCGAGCAGACCGTCCGGTGACTTGAGGATTCGATTGCCGACAAATCCACCTGTGTGCATGTGATCGCCGGCTCATCACCTGCCTCCGGCTAGTCTCCCCGCCGAATGGCGTTGACCATCTGGTCGAGCTGCTGCAGGAAAAGCGACCGGTCCTTCTTGGCGAACGGCGGCGGCCCGCCCATCATCACATCCTGGTCACGCAGTTGTTTCAGCAGTTGCCGCGTGGCCAGGGAATCTCCCACGTTCTCCTTCGTGAACGGACGGCCCTTGTGGCCCAGTACCAGTGCGCCCTCGTCCAGACAGCGCGCGGCCAGGGGGATGTCACCGGTGATGACGATGTCGTCCGGCCCCGCCTGCTCCACGATCCAGTCGTCCGCCTCGTCGAGTCCCTTGTCCACCACCACGAGCTTGACCCGGTCGCTGCCGGGTATGCGCATGTAGCTGTTGGCCACCAGGGTCACCGGCAGGCCATAGCGCTCGGCGACCCGGTAAACCTCGTCCTTCACCGGGCAGGCGTCGGCATCGACATAGATGTGGATCATGGCCTCCTCGCCCGCGTCCCGTTCAGGTCATTTAAGAACTACCATCCTGCGCACCAGTGACCCTTGGCGGGTGACCAGCCGGAAGAAGTATACACCCGAGGCGACGCGTCGGCCCCTGGTATCGCGACCGCGGCCATGCTGTCGAGGATGCTGCCGGGACAGCCCTCGAACTCGAGGGTGAAGTTGATATCGAAGAAGCTGTCGACGGCGAAGTCACAACTTGGGGGTCGCCGGGAACTGGGGGGGGGCGTATTGTGCTGCTTATATCACCTCTCCCCGACAGGAGCCCCCCTTGAGAAAATTCGTCATGGCCACGGTCCTTTTCCTGCTGACAACCACTGCCTGGGCCCAGCCAGCCACCCTGGCCATTCGCCACGCCACGGTCATCGATGTGAGCGATGCCGGTCGGGGTACCGCCGATATCCCGGATGCCGTCGTTCTCATCGCGGGCGACCGCATCGTGGCGGTGGGTCCGGCATCGGAGGTCACTATTCCCGGGAACGTGCACATCCTGGATGCCCAGGGCGGTTATATCATCCCCGGTCTGATCGACTGTTTTGCCGCCCTGAACCACCAGGCTCATGCCAACGCCTATCTGGCCATGGGCGTGACGACGATCCTGGGGGTGGAGAGTACGCGCCGCGGACCGTTGGATCTCGATGCCGACCCCGCCCCCGATATTCGCCGACTGGGCGAGGTCGGTTACGAGGCCGCCTCGCTGGACGAACTTCTGGCGGACGTCGAGGCACAGCACGCCGTCGGCGCTGATGTGCTGCTGGCCATGTACCGTATCGACCCGGATCAGATGCCGGCGATCGTGCAGCGATCCCACGAGTTGGGCATGCCCCTGATCGGTGAACTGGCCCGCACGCCCTATGTTGACGCGGCAGCCATGGGTGTGGACGCCTTCGTACATACTACGCGCTACTCCCTGGGCCTGGCGCCGGACGAATTGCGCGCCGGGATCGACGCCGAGCCGTTCAGTGATGATCTGGGCAGTGCCAAGTGGACCTACTATCAGATGTTGCCCGATCTGGCCGCCGACTCCGAGGCTGTCCGGCGGTACGGCTCCGCCCTGGCTGCCGGAGGTGCGGCGCTCATCCCGACCCTCAGTCTGGGTTACCTGGATCGGCCCGGCCATGCCAACCCCTGGGACGGTCCGGCGGCGGCACTCATCGATCCCCGTGACATCCATTGGCCGGCTGATCAAGCCACCGGTGAGCATGCCTATCCTCCGCAGAAGGCCGACGCCTATCGCACCATCGCCCGCGCCGAGATGGCTCTCGACAGGGGATACTTTGCCGCGGGCTGCCGCTACCTGGCCGGTAGCGGCACCGACGTGTGGGGCACCATGCCTGGTATCTCGTTGCATCACGAACTCGAGGCGCTGGTGGAGGTGGGTCACAGTCCGCGCCAGGCCCTGGCCGCCGCCACGAGTAATCCGGCGGCGGTTTTCGGCTGGGACGCCATCGGCTCCATCGCACCGGGTAAGCGGGCCGACCTCGTGGTGCTCGGTGCGGATCCGCGCACTGACATCAAGCATCTGGGTGAAGTAAGGCAGGTCGTGCGGGCGGGTATCGTCCATGAAAGGAAGGACCTGCTGGTGCTGCCGGTGCTGGCCGACGGCCAACTGCTGCGCCGTGAGCCCATGCCCATCCCGGAAGAGCTGCTCGTCGCCGCAGGTGCGCCGCGTCCAGAGATGGCCTATCTCGCCGATGTGACCATGGACGAAATCACCTACGTCAGCGACGGGTTGCGGGTGGAGGGGCATCTCATCGTGCCCCGCGCGCCCGGTCCGCACCCCTGCGTCGTCTACAATCGCGGTGGTAATCGCGAGTTCGGGGCCAATTCTCCCCTGCGGGTGGCGTACCGTCTGGCCCGTTTCGCGAGCTGGGGCTATGTGGTGGTGGCCAGCCAGTACCGCGGTAACGCCGGGGGTGAGGGGCAGGAGGAATTCGGCGGGGCCGACGTGGCCGACGTGTTGAATCTCATTCCCCTGCTGGAATCACTCAACGACGAGGCCGACGCCGCGCGTATCGGCGTGGTGGGCTTCAGCCGCGGCGGCATGATGACCTATCTGGCCCTGGCGCAGACGGACAGGTTCAAGGCCGCGGTCATCGGCGCCGGGGTCGCGGACAGCCGGACAGTCATCGCCGATCGCCCCGACATGGAGACCTACGTCTACGCCGAGTTGATCCCCGACTACCACCAGGTCAAGGAAGAGGCTTTGGCGGCACGATCGGCACTGGCTTGGCCGGAACGACTCTGCGCGACCTCACCCATCCTGCTGCTGCATGGTACGGCGGACTGGCGTGTCGACCCCGGGCAGTCCATGAGCATGGGCAGGGCGCTGTACGATCTGCGTCGGCCCTTCCGGCTGGTCATGTACGAGGGTGCCGACCACGGGCTGAGCGAGCACCGGATCGAGGCCTACGGGCAGATCCGGCGTTGGCTGGATCGGTATGTGCGTGATGGGGAGGAGTTGCCGGACCTGGAGCCGCATGGGGACTGAGACCCCGGGGCACCGGTCGGTCCTCGTCAGGATTTGATGGATATCACACTATCCACCTGATCGAAGATCCTCCGGACCCGCTGCTGCCACAACTTGCCGAAGTCCTGCTTGTCCTCCGGTGAGGCAACGCCCTGCATGATCTTCTGCATGAGCTCCTGCTGGCGTGGATCACCGGGGACTCCGCTCGGGTCATAGACAACCTCCACGGTCTGTCCCGTGTCGAGCCGCTTGAACCGTACGCTCGCCTGGATATCCGCCTCGAATTCCATCAGGCCGTGACGCACGAACCTGCCGCCGATGCCCTTGAAACCCATGGTTTCGGTGGCGCCCGTGATCTGGGTCACGACGTTGGCGATGACACCGGCCACGCCTTCTGTGCTGTTCTCGGCGAAGGACACGAAGATCCCGCCCCGCGTCGGCGTTTCGTTTCCATAGAGCGCTTTCAAACCCTCGCGGGTCATGAGGTAGGCGCCTGCCACCGTGGGGCAACTGTGCCCGGCACTCTTGACGACGTCGACGTAGTGGTACTCCACGAGGCCCCCGTCGAAGGTGCCCAGCAGATCGGACAGACCGTCCTGCAATACGATGGGATCGATGGTGTCGAAGAATTCGGGGTAGTTCATGTTCGTCCTTCGCTGGGAGTCGAATTGGTTACGAAGGGAAAATATCCAGTCATTCGGGCGATTCCGCCAGATTCTATTCCTGCGCACCAGCCCGGGCTCGCGCCAGCAGAGACTGTAACTGTGCATTGCCGGGGTTCAGTTTCACGAGGCGCTCCGCGGGATCGATTGCCAGCTCGGGGCGATCGTTCTCCAGGGCGTACAGTACAAGGGTCTGCAGGCAGTCCCGGTCCCATGGTCGCTTCGTCAACAGGTCTCCAAGGACCTGCAGGCTTGATTCCACCTGCCCTGCATCGTGAAGAGCCACGGCGTAGACATAGGAGAAACGGGCATCCTCCGGGCGCTGGGAAACAGCTTTCCCCAATTCGGCCAGGGCTCCGTCCATATCTCCCTGGGAGACCAGCAGGAGGCCCAGGCTATGGTGGATGTCCGCCGGGTCGGTGGCCGTCATGACGCCTTCGCGCAGCACATCGATGGCGGCCTGGGGGCGTTGGGTCCGGCGCAGGAAATCTGCAAAATTCACGTAGGCCGGTGAGTAGCGCGGTTCGATGACCAGGGCCCTGCGAAAACGTTCTTCGGCAGCGCTGTTCTCGCCCTGGTGGGCGTGCAGGTCGGCCAGGCCGAGTTGGGATTCCGGCCGGTCGCGATTGGACATCAGGTAGTCACGCCAGATGTCGTGGGCGCGCGCCACTGCCGGATCCGCCGTCGGGTCGGCCAGGGAGGCCGGGAGTGTGGCCACCATGCCGGCCGCGGCCACACGCACATCCCGCACGTCGTCCTGGAGCAGGGGCAGCACCAGGGTCAACTGCCGCTCGGCGGGGGAGGAGGCCATGGCCCTTACGGCCGCACCGCGCACCAGCGGATCGTCGTGGCCCAGGGCCCGTATCGCCTCCGGCACTTCGGAGGCCGCCGCGAAACGCGGCACCAGGGACAGTGCCGTGGCCTTGGCTATTCCAGGCTGGTCAGGCGCGCCTATCAGGAAGCGCAAACGGTCCAGGGCTCCCGGGGCCCCTGTCCGACCGGCATGCAGTGCCACGGCAAAATGGGGGCCCTGCTGCCGGTCCTCGCCGTACCATTTGACGATGGTGTCCTGGGACCATTGTACGGTCTTGTCGGTATGGCAGTCGCTGCAGGCATTGGGAGTGCCCAGTTCCAGGCTCAGGTCGGGCCGGGGAATGCGGAAGCTGTGGTCCCGGCGCGGATCCACCACCATCACCTTGCGGGCCTGCTGGTGACAGTCCGAACAACCGTCGCCGCCCTTGCCCAATTGATGGAAATGGTGTTTGGGGGTGTCGTAGACCTCTGCGCGATGACACTTGGAACAGACCCCGTTGCCCTGACCGAGGGTGCCCGTCGAATGATAGTCGTGGCAGTCACTGCAGGTCACGCCCGCCGCATACATCTTCGACTGCAGGAATGAGCCGTAGACGTAGACTTCGTCCTGGTTCTGGCCGTCGGCGGCGTAGAGGTTCTCGTCCAGCAGGATCAGCCGGTAGTGGTCGAGGAAGGGGCGGCCGTAGTCGTAGTCCAACGTAATCGGGGCACGCCGGGCATGGCACCGGGCGCAGGATTCGATCTCCACCCGCGAGGCCAGAGGTTCGGTTCGCACGGCGGTATTCTTGTCGGGCTCGAAGGCCCACATCCCCCTGTCCGGCGACTTCAGGTTGACCACCAGGCCGCGGGAGCCGGATTCGTCCCGGGGGCGCAATCCCCGGGCCTGGGCCCTTTCCCAGGTGATGTGGCGCGAGCCCGGGCCGTGGCAGGCCTCACACGAGACATTGAGTTCCGACCAGATGGTGTCGTAGGTGTCATCCTGTTCGTTGTAGTTGCGACGCAGGTTGGTGGAATGGCATTCGGCACACATGTAGTTCCAGTTCTGCAGCATGCCCGTCCAGTGGAACAGGTCATGGGCAGGTGTTTCGTGGTCAGGGTAGAGATGGAACCAGCGCTGGCCGCCCTGGTCGGCGGGTGTCGAGTCCCAGCACACGTTCAGGGCCTGCAGACGGCCGTCGGGAAAACGGATCAGGAACTGCTCCAGGGGCTCGTAGCCGAAGACGTAGGCAATCTCGAAATCCGTGGGTGCGCCGTCGGGCCCGTCGGTGCGGACCAGGTACTTGTGGCCCCGGCGCGTAAAGGTGGAGGCAACGCCGAAGTGGGTGAAGGTCGCGCCATCGAAATCCGCCGTGACGGTTTCCGGACCCGGGATCTGCATGGCCAGATCGTGGTCGGAGCCGGTCCACATGGTGTCGGCGGCGGCGTGGCATTCGGCGCAGGCGGCCCGCCCCACCCAGGTGGCCGGGACGTGGGAATAGTCGGGGCCCGTGGACTGGCCGCCGGTGGTTGCACGCTCGACGTGACGGCCCCAGTGGTTGTTGCCGACGAGCAGGACGCCGGTCACCACGACACAAGCCAGGGTGAACCAGACTACTTCGCGTCTCCACATGGGGAGAACCTGCTTTCTCGGTTAATGACCGTCCCGCACAGGATAACCGCACACCTTCCGCAACCTGATCACAGCCAGCCTCCGGTTCAGGCGGGCCTTGAGCAGGTCGACCTCGGCTTTGGCCAGTTCGGCGCGGGCGGCCGTCACCTCGGTGGTCGTCTTCAGTCCCGCCTCGCCGGCCTCTGTCGACATCCGTAACGACTCGCGCCGGAACGCCAGCGCCTGCTCGGCCAACTCTTCCAGCTCACTGGCGTAATCCAGGTTCCTGGTCTCGCGCCGGATCTGGACGTGGACCCGCCCCTTGATGCGCTCGTAATTGTACTCGGCCTG
>QNDV01000124.1 GCA_003646045.1 bacterium | reverse complement strand
TACGCGGTGGTGTCCAACAACGCGGTCAGCGGTCCGGTCAGCGGTTTCGTCTATCTGAACGATGTGCGACTGCTGGGCGTCAAGAGGGACAAGGGCTTCGCCGAGCGTGCCGGCATGAACGTGAACATGGCGGATGTCTTCAGGCTGGATTTCGACTGGAACCACCGCGACGCCGAGTTCCATGGGTTGGACCGCTCCCGCGGTTCGGGCATCGACAACCAGGAATGGGCCCTGGGCACGAGTTTCACCGTAGACGATTTCATACCTCTGCTGGGCTTCAAGCTGCCGGTGAGTCTCAGTCGTCGCAAGAAGGTGCAGCGGCCCAAATACGAGCTGAACAGTGACATCGAGATCCGCGACGAGGAGGTGAGGTCCAGTCTGTCCACCTACGACAAGACCGAGAGCTTCTCGGCCCGCCTCAGCCACCCGGGCTCACAGGCGGCACTGCTGCGGTACGTGGTTGATCCGTGGGTTTTCTCCCTCAATGGTACCCGCTCGAGCCTGGACAGTCCCCTGCAGGAATCCCGGAACAAGACCCTCTCCGGCAGCGTGAACTACGACCTGCGGATACCGGGCCGTACGACTCTCGGGGGCCTGCCCCTGTTCGGGAGCATACCGGTGGTAAAGGCCCTGTCCCTGTTGCCCTCGCATGTGGGCCTGACCAGCAACTTCACCAACAAGTATTCAACCAACCTGACCATCAACGACGACGGTACGCGTACCTCCCGGCCGGATGTCCGCCTCAAGCCCCTCGATATTGCCACCACGGTGGATTATGAACCGCTGTCGATATTGAGTATCGGTGCGTCCGCGGCGTCCAAGCGGGACATGTTGCGTGAACACGAGGTACTCGGCATCAATATCGGCGAGGAGAACCTGCGCAACTACAGCGTGCGGCTTACGGTGAACATGCCCAGGGCCAAGGAGTTGCCGTCTGGGCCGGTGTTCAAACCCGTGCGAGCCCTGACCCGTGGTTTGAACCAGATGCGACCGAGTATCCGCTTCACCGGTGGCTCCGCCGATGACCACAATCCGTCGCTGCGGCGGGAGGACGACCCCGAGAACATCCGCAACGTGAACAACAACGGCAACTGGGAAATCCAGTTCAGCATGCCCCTGGGTAACGTGGCCAAGAAGTACTTCCCCGAGAAGAAGTACAATGCCGAGGAACGGGCGCGTCTGCTGCGCGAACAGCAGCGCGCACAGGACCGGGCCGCACGACAGGGACAGGATTCCACCGCGGTCCACTTGACGGAAGAGGAAATCGTCGGGCTGACCCCGGACCAGGTCAATGATCTTCGCGAGCAAAGAATGCTGGAAGCGGCCGAGATCCGCCGGCAGCAGGAGGAACAGGAAGCCAGGGATCGTGAACCGGTCGATACGGGGGGGGGGCTCTCCATTCCCAACCCCCTGAACCTGCTGGCTGCCACCTTCCGCAACATGCAGCCGGTGAAGTTCACTTTCACGGACAAGAGGAATTCGGGCTATTCACGCCTGGAGGGAACAGCGCCCTTCTGGTACAGGACCGGCCTGACCAATTCGCTGGGCGTCTCGGACAGCCTGTATGCGGCGTACAGTGTCACCGCAGCGCAGACCGTGTCGATCTCGATGACCACCAAACTCCACAAGAATGTCTCGATGGACATCAAGTTCGGCCAGACCGATTCTGAGCGTGACCAGACGGGAACTGCCACGCGTGGCTTCAAGAAGGACTGGCCCGACGGGCAGTTTTCCATGTCCGGTCTTGAACGTTGGCCCATCTTTGGCGGCGGCAACAGGGGCACGGACGAAGGCTGGTTCAAGTCCTCGAACCTGACTTTGAGTTACCGCCAGTCCGAAACCGCCAACAATATCACGGACAGTTTCTACAATCCCCACACCACCACCACCCTCAATCCGCGGTGGACGGCCACCTTCCACAGCGGATTGACGGCTACGGCTTCGGTGAACCGGAGCAATGACGAGACAGTGAATCTGGGTTCCACCCAGCGCGACAGTCGCCTGCGGATGGGTCTGCAGCTACGCCACCAGTTCCGGGCACAGGCGTTTCTGGCTCGCATGGGGCTCTACCGGCCGGGAAGCAATCCCACCATTACCATGGATGTGGACATTTCATACGACCAAAACCGCTCGGTTCGTATTGATGCCGACGGCAGTGAGGGAACCACTACCGGTACCAACCGCTTCAACATGGGCCCGCGTTTCAGCTATAATATCACGCGCAATCTCACGGGCGCGGCGCGGATCATCTTTGGCCGGTCGTCCAATATCCAGACCGGCCAGACAACGACTAATCTCGGACTCGGACTGGAGGCCACCTTTGTTTTCTAGACGGACCTTCCCGCTGCTGGCCATGGTTCTCGCAGTGTTGTCATTTGTCGGCCGGGATACCCTCGCCGCCATGGATACCCCGGTATTCAGCGGCGAACGTGCCATGGAGTTGCTGCGCGACCAGTGTGATCTGGGTCCCCGTCCCATGGGTACACCGGAACTGGAAGCGCTGCGCGTAATCATCGAGGAACACGCTCGCGATCTGGATCTGCATACGGTGCGCGACTGCTTCGAAGCGACCCATCCAATGACCGGCGAGACCGTGGAGATCTGCAACCTGGTGGTGAGTGTCGGGCCTCGCGGCGGCGACCGCCTCTGGCTGGGCGCACACTACGATACCCGTCCCGTGGCCGACCGGGATCCGGACCCCGCGCGGCGCCAGGAACCAATCATCGGTGCCAACGATGGTGCCAGCGGTGTGGCGGTCCTGTTGCACCTGCTGGAGATCATGTCGGTCCAGGCACCGCCCCGGGGCGTGGATGTTATTTTCTTCGATGGCGAGGACGCAGGAATCCCCCGTGATCCGGGCAGTTACTGCCTGGGCAGCCAACACCTGGCCGAGACCTGGCGTGACATGGGCGGTCCACTGGCCGACGGCCAGCCCAGGGGCATGATCCTGCTGGACATGGTAGGCGAGATCGATCTCCGCATTCCCATGGAACGGTTGTCACTGGTGCGGGCCCCGGCCTGGACCCGTGAGGTCTTCTCCCGGGCCGAGCGTCTGGGCCTGGCGGCCTTTGTCCCAGAACCGGGTCCGGCGGTCATCGACGACCACGAACCGTTCCTCAGGATAGGCGTGCCGGCGGTGGACCTCATCGACTTCGATTTTCCCCAATGGCACACCTTGGCCGATACCCCGGACATATGCGCCCCGGAAAGCCTGGGGCAGGTGGGGGAACTGGTGGTGGACCTGGTATACCACCCCTAACCCGGATCTGGGGCATTCCGGTATTTCGGTGCTAAATTTCCCCGCTGGTGAGCCGATCCCTTCCGGTGGAGACACTGTTGAAAACCATCCCGGAACCCAAAAGGAGCGGGGCATGATCACCACCTGCACCGTTTGCCAGACCCGATACCGCCTGGACGCGTCCAGGGTACCGCCACGCCGGATCCGTGTGCGTTGCCCCGATTGCCAAGGTGTCTTTGAAATGGACGGTGCGGCTGCCGTTACCGAAACCTCGGGATCCATGAACGGGCTCGAGTCGGGTTTCACCTCGCCGGCCGCGGCTGCTTCCGCCCCGTCTCCTGATCCTGTGGCGATTCCGGAGCCCGTTGCCGCTACGGTGCCGGCTGCCGCCAAACCGGACCAGACTGCGCCGGCGAACTCCGCCCCCGCCGCCACCATGGAGCCGGTACCCGCACCGGCAGCAGCGACCCAGGCCGGCGGCGGTCGCAAGCGCCGCAGCAAAGAGGAAATGCTGGCACGTGCCCTGGTGTCGGATATCCTGGTCTACAACCGCGAGATGCGCGATGCGGCCCTGGCTGAGGGTAACCTGCTGGAATCCCTGGGCGCCGAGATCAAGAAATCGTGGGAGTTGTACAAGCAGAAGGTTACGCCCGAAGTGGCGAACAGCACCAACCACTTCCGCGATGCCTTGAATGAGATCCTGGCTGACGGAGAGAAAGTCTTCTGATCCGACCAGCCCATCATGTCAGAGAAACGCGGCCTCCTGGTGGGGCCGCGTTCCTGTCGTAGGGGAATGATCCCGTGGTCAACCGACCGGTGGGGTCAGTCCTGCCACTTGTTCTGACTTATCTGGGCGAGGATGTCATCGATGTTCTGGCGGATGCGCTCGTTGTGGTCCGGCTCGAACAGGGCTTGTTTCACTCGTCCCTGGGCGTCCTTCTTCACATAGCGCAGGGCCTGCAGATCGGCCATGGACATGAGGATGTCCTTGCTGACCCGAACATCCACCGGATCTCCGCTCTGGTTCTCGGCGGGATTGTGGAACGGATGCATGCCGTTGCCCCAGCCGTGGACGACCATGGAGCACAACAGGGCGCGAAAGGTATTCTGCCCCTGGACCGTTTCCAAGTCGAAATTACCGCCCAGGCGATCCGTGACGCTGTCTATGACGGCGCAGAGCTTGGTGGTCATGTCATCGTCGATCTCCAACTGGAGAAGACGGGCAAACATGGTGCGAAGGATCCGGTCGGTATTGGTGGTCGTCATCTGGCCGCTCCTGGCATCCAGCCGTCCGCTGGCGGGTCTCCATTCCCTCTTGTGGGCCCATGTACCGGGCGTACCGGGCTCCGGAGTCGAACATATGCAAGTATCCTGCCTGAAAAAGGCCAACAGCGGCGTGGGGCTCTCCCCGTACTGGCACGTGGCTTGCTGCTCGATGCCGTGGCTTCCACTCGGGGAGTGGTCCGCAAATCGTGAGAGAGTGTAAAGCCTTGCCTTTCAGGGAGAATACGAGCGTGGTGGTAAACACGATGACAGCGACCAGAGCCTGCCGATTGCTCTATTATGGTGCAGCCGGCGTTGGCAAACGGGAAAATCTCGCTCTCGTGCACCGGACCATTCCACCGGATTCCCGCCTGGCCATGGCGGTCGAGGATCCGGAGCGCCAGATCGCTTTCAATTACAACCAGCCGGACGGAGGTGTCTGGCAGGTTCTGGTGCAGTCGGTGGACGCCGGCCGCGAGCGGCTGCGTACCGCCGGCATGAGTGAGCGCGCTCCCTTCGACGCGGTGGTTTTCGCCGTGGACTCGGGCGCGGCTCATCTGGATCAGAGTCTATCCGCATTCGAGGCCCTGAAGATCTACCTGGAGAGCTGGGGCCGTGACCTGATGGATGTACCGGTGGTTATCCAGTATAACCGGCGCGGTGCCCCCGACGCCCTGCCCGTGGATCGCCTCGAGAGCCTGTTGAATCCCTGGGGACTGTTGTCCTACCCAGCCGACAGCGCCCGGGGCGAAGGGGTCAAGGAGACTCTCAAATCGATTCTGGGACTGGCCATCAATCACCTCAAGAGCCAGCCCGAGACTGTTCCTGACCCGGTATCCGCACCCGCGGCGGCAGCCCCGACTGATCCGCCACCCCCGACCCCGGAACCCTCACCGACAACGCAATCGGCTGACGAGCCTGCCGCCGACAGTATGGGCTTGGATTATGGTCCGCCTGTGCCGGGAGTGGAGTTGGAGAGCTCGACCCTGGCCCGACAGAATGCCCTGATGGAAGGGCTCCGCCCGGCCATCGTTGTTCCGGTGAGGATCCCGCGGCGCCTGCTGGAGGGGGAGGGGCCGCTGACGGTCCAACTGGAAATCACAGTCGGTGACGACGACCGTTTCTGACCTCGCAGGCTCACCCGCGAGCCCGCCACCGTGCCCGTTGACCCGCAATCGCGGGTGGGGTACATTCGCTCCATGACGACACCGGCAGCAGCACCACTTCCCGCCGACGACAGCACGAGCGGACAGGAGACCTTCGCCCAGGGACGGCAGGCCGAAGAAGCCGGTCACCTGGACGCGGCCCGCAGTTCCTACGAGTCGGCCCTCGTTGTGAGTCCGGATCAGCCTGCCTGGCATTACCGGCTGGGTTGCGTTCTGCTCAAGCTGAACGACCCGGGCGCGGCCCTGTCGAGTTTTGAACGGGCGGCAGCCGGCGCGGCGGATCCCGTGCGGGCGCTGACGAATCTCGGAGTGTGCCATGACCGGCTCGGCCAACCCGCCGAGGCCATGCGAGCCTACAAGCGTGCCCTCGGGCGTGGACGTTCAGCAGTGGCCCACCACAATCTGGGCGCGATCCATGCCGAGGAAGGACGCACCGAGGAAGCCATCCGCTGTTTCGAAGCAGCCATCGATATCGAGCCCGATGCGGAAGCGGTTCTTAATCTGGGCCTGGTCTACTACGCCAGGCAGGAATTCGGCCGGGCGCGGGAGTGCTTTGAGCGTAGCATCGCCGAGGAACCCGGTTTTGCCCTGGGACATTACCACGCAGCCCTGTGCCTGCAGCGAACCGGTATGTACCGGGCAGCCTGCGAGAGATTTCGTCACGCAGCCCGGCTGGCTCCCCGCCTGGCTCGCATTCCCTACCACCTGGGTGTCTGCCTGCGGAAACTCGAGGAATTCGAGGAGGCAAGGGCCAGTCTGGAGGCAGCCCTGGAAGCCTGCCCCGAGGACGGTCGCATCCATTACGAACTGGCCCTGACCTGCGATGCTGTCGGTCTCCACCAGGAGGCCCGGTTACATTACGGTTTGGCCCGCTCCCTGACCGAGGATCATGATTGAACTGATAAGTCTGCTGGTCCTGGCGATTGTCCAGGGGTTGACCGAGTTTCTGCCCGTCAGCAGTTCGGGCCATCTGGTGTTGATGCAGCACGTTCTGGACACCCGTGAAGGCGACGTGTTCTTCGATGTCGTCCTGCATCTGGGGACCCTGGGTTCGGTTCTGGCGGTCTACCGGCGTGAGGTGCGGCGATTGTTGCGCCTGGATGCG
>QNDV01000123.1 GCA_003646045.1 bacterium | reverse complement strand
CGGGGATCGATACTCCCGACGATCTGAAGCGCCGGGTGGCCGGCCTGCGCGAAATGACCGGTGGTCGGCCCATCGGAATCAAGTTCACCGCTGGTCGCGTGGAGGCGGATCTGGCCGTGGCCCTGGCCGCCGAGCCTGATTTCATCACCATCGACTGCCGGGGCGGAGGTACCGGTTCGGGTCCCGATTTCGTGAAGGACAACGTTTGTCTGCCGCCGATCTATGCCTTGCACCGGGCGCGCCGGTTCCTTGACCAGGAGGGGAGCAAGGTGACCCTGTGCATCACCGGTGGCTTCCGTGACAGCACCGATATCGCCAAAGCCCTGGCCATGGGTGCCGACGCCGTGGCCCTGGCCACATCCTCGATGATCGCCGTCGGTTGCCAGCAGTACCGGATCTGTGATACGGGCCGTTGCCCGGTGGGAATCGCCACCCAGGATCCCGAACTGCGGAAGCGCTTCGATATCGACCTGTCCGTGCAGCGTTACGTCAACTATGCCAACGGCACGGGGCGGGAGTTGGAAACCCTTGCGCGCATCAACGGCCATGATGACGTACACGACCTGGACGTGGGGGATCTGTTGACCCTCGATCACGAGATTTCGCTCTACACGAACATAGAGCACGCGTGATACCGGACCCCGGCGAGGCTTGACGCCGTTTTTAAAGGTTCCTTCGAACCGTCCGCTCCTTCAGTTGTAGTTGAGGATGCCCCCGGCACATGTCCGTACCTGTGCGCGTCTCGGGATTGCCCCACCCTCCGCTACTTCCTGGACCTGCCCTACGCGGATATTGCGTGTATTCTCGACCTGCCGGACACTACCGTGAAATCGCGGCTGCACACGGCACTGGGTCTGCTGCGGGTAGCTTGGGAGCGTCAGCGGGACACACCACCTGTCGAGCGGGACAAGGAGTTCCGGAGGTCGGCGATGGCGCAGAGAAAGATTGTCGCCCGTTAACCGATTCTCCGTTTGCATCAACAATCCCGGATAGGTATACTGCGGTTTCAATGTATTTTTTGGGGGTTGGCTGGGTGGTGCATTCCTCTTGCCGTTTCGGCGTCTGCGCATATCGCGCCTGAATCATGAAGTGGAGTATGACATGCGGAAGCGATCGAATTGCCGGCTCGTGCCGAGCGTGGCTTGGATGGTCCTCCTGCTGACGGCGGTGCTGTTGGCTGGCGGTTGCTCGAAGGATACCGAAGAGGTCGCGGAGGTCGTCCGCCCCGTGAAGCTCATGACCATCGGCAACGACGCTGCCGGCGGGCAGCGCGAGTATCCCGGCCGGGTAGCCGCAGCCGAGGAAATCCTGCTGGGATTCGAGGTCCCCGGACGGTTGATCGAGCTTCCCGTCCGCGAGGGTCAGGAACTGACCGCCGGTGCGCTGGTCGCGCGCCTGGATGATCGCGACTACGTGGCCGAGTTCGACCGCGTGAAAGCCCGTCGCAACGCGGCCCGGGCCGATTTCGAGCGCAATCAGACACTCTACGAGCGCGACGCCATCAGCCTGCGTGACCTGGAAGTGGTGCGCCGGCAATACGAAGTAACCGAGGCCACGATGCGGCAGGCCGAAAAGGCCGTGGACGACACGCGGTTGCTTGCTCCCTTCGCCGGGCGGGTCGCCGGTCGGCTTGCGGAGAACTTCGAAAACGTCCAGGCCAAGCAGCCGGTGGTGATGTTCCTCGACGATTCGACGCTGGAGATCAAGGCCAGTTTCCCCGAAACCGACTTCCTGCGCCTGAGCCAGGTGGGCGGTCCCACCGAGATGACCGAGGCGCTGGCGCCCCAGGTGGAGATATCCGCCGCGGCAGGCACGCTGATCCCCGCCTACATCAAGGAGATGCGCACGACGGCCGACCCGGTGACGCGCACCTTCGAGGTCACTCTCGGCTTCGACGCTCCCGAGGGTCTGGCGGTGGCTTCGGGCATGACGGCCAAGCTCATCGTGCAGCTGCCGGCCGGTACATCGGGGCACACTCTGGTGCCGACTGCAGCAGTTGTCGGTGACTCCGGGGGCAATTCCAGGGTGTATGTCTACGATGATGCCACAGGAACGGTATCCGCTCGCCAAGTCGAAATCGGAAAGATGACCGGTGAAAACATCGAGGTTTTGTCGGGATTGGTGGCTGGTGATCGCATTGCCATCCTGGGTGCCAAAAACCTCAGTGAGGGCATGCGTGTTCGCCCTTACAGCCAGTAGGGGGCTAAGGCATGAATCTGGCAAAAATCGCTTTTGATCACAGTGTTGTTACCTGGATGTTTATCTTCTTGCTCGTCGTTGGGGGCTTGGTCTCCTTCAGTGGCATGGCTCGCCTGGAGGATCCTGAGTTCACCATAAAGGATGCCGTGGTCGTGACGCCCTATCCTGGTGCGTCGGCCCAGGAGGTGGAGGCTGAGGTCACCGATCGTATTGAGAAGGCCGTCCAGGAGATGGGCCAGCTCAAGGAGATCTACGAATCCACATCATACCGTGGTCTTTCCGTGATCAAGTTTCGGATGAAGGACAAGTACGACCTGACAAAGTTGCCTCAGGTATGGGATGAACTTCGGCGCAAAGTCGGTGATGTGCAGGTGGAACTGCCACCGGGAGCCGGACCCAGCGTTGTGAATGATGATTTTGGTGATGTATACGGTATCTTCGCAGCCCTGACCGGTGAGGGCTACACCATGGCTGAGCTCAAGGATGTGGCGGAAATGCTGCGCAAGGAGTTGAGTCTGGTAACTGGTGTCTCGCGGGTTGAGTTCTTTGGTGACCAACAGGAAGTGATCTATGTGGAACCGGACCGGGACCGCATGGCCATGCTGGGTATTTCCAGTGAAATGATCGCCGGCGAATTGCGGGCCCGAAGCCTGGTTTCGAATTCCGGCAACGTGGTTGTGGGCTCGGAACGTGTCACCCTGGATCCCACCGCTGTCTTTGAAACCCCCGAAGAATTCGGGAAAATCGTGCTGAGCAATACCACGGGCGGTAGTCAGATTTATCTGCGCGATGTGGCCACCATCAGTCGCGGCTACCAGGAACCCCCGGAATTCATCCAACGTTTTGACGGCAGGGCTTCGGTGGCCCTCGGCATCTCCACCGTCCAGGGTGGTAATGTTGTCGTGATGGGTGAAGCCATCAAGGTTCGCATGGCCGAACTGGAGGAGCGTATGCCCATCGGTGTTGAGATTGGCATTATTGCCATGCAGCCCGATGCCGTGACCGCTTCCATCAGCGGTTTCCTGGTCAGTCTCGGCCAGGCCGTTGTCATAGTGATAGTGGTGTTGTTGATATTCATGGGTTTGCGCACAGGATTGTTGATTGGTTTCGTCCTGTTCCTGACAATTTCCGGCAGCTTTGTCTTCCTGTCTGCCCAGGGGGTTATCCTGGAGCGGATCTCCCTCGGTGCCCTGATCATTGCCCTCGGGATGCTGGTGGACAACGCCATCGTCGTGACCGATGGCATGCTGATCAAGATGGAGAAAGGCACCAAGGCCAAGCAGGCAGCCATCGAGATGGTGGCACAAACCGCTATCCCGCTGCTGGGCGCCACGGCCATCGCCATTCTGGCCTTTGCCGCCATCGGCACCAGCCAGGACAAGACCGGTGAGTACACTCGCTCCCTCTATACGGTGATTCTCGTCTCTTTGAGTCTAAGCTGGGTTATTGCCATGACAATAACACCGATGCTGGCGGCCAAATTTCTCAAAGTAAAGCCGGCGAAAGACGGCAAAGTCATCGATCCGTACGATACACGGTTCTACCATGGTTACCGGTCATTCCTGGGTGGCGCCATTCGCATGCGCTGGCTGACCATGGGCATCGTGGTGGTAATTTTTGTTGTTTCGGTGATGGGGTTCGGAACCATCGAAGGTGCCTTCTTTCCCAACTCATCAAGGAATCAGTTTCTGGTTGAATACTGGATCCCCCAAGGGTCGGATATTCGAGCCACCGAGACGGATGTGATTGAGATTGAGGAGCACATCCTCGCCATGGATGGGGTGGCGCACGTGGCGACCACAGTGGGTAAAGGTGCCATCCGCTTCCTGTTGACCTACAACGCCGAAAAAAGCAACAACAGTTACGCTGTGATGCTGGTCGAGGTGGACGACTACAAACAGATTGATGTCCTCAAGCCGAAGATTCAGGAATTTATGGTGGCAAATTTCCCCCAGAGTATTCCCACGGTGAAGCGATTCATCAATGGGCCTGCTGAACCGGGGGGAGCCGTGCAATTCAAGGTTATCGGTCCCGACCCGGTGGTTCTGCGGTCGGTGGCCGACCAGGCACGTGCCATTTTTCAGGCCGATTTCGATGCTTTCGGAGTGCGGCTCGACTGGGGTGATCGCGTGCCCGTGGTGCGTCCGGTCATCGCAACCGAACAGGCCAACCTGGCTGGGCTTTCACGTCCGGAAATCGCTGTTGCTTTGCAGGAGGGGTTTTTGGGAAAGACCATCGGTGTCTACCGCGAGGGCATCGAATTGATGCCCATCGTGATGCGGGCGCCGGCACCTGACCGCCTGGACATGGCCAGTATTCACAATCTCCAGATTTGGAGTCCTACAGCTGGTCACATGATTCCGCTGACCCAGGTGGTAACTGGTTTCGAGACTGTTTGGGAAGACCAGGTCATCGCCCGTAACAACCGGCGGCGGGCCATCACTGTATTTGCCGATGCCGAATTCGGGCTGGCCACTTCGCTGATGTCGCGCACCCGGCCCCTGATTGATGCTATCGAACTACCCTCGGGCTACGAGACCGCCTGGTGGGGCGAATTCAAGTCCACCGCCGAAGCCCAGGCGTCGTTGGGTGCTGCTCTTCCACCGTTCATTCTGATGATGATCATCATTGTGATCATGCTCTTCAACTCCATGAAGCAGACTATCGTCATCTGGCTGGTGGTGCCTTTGGGTATCGTCGGGGTGACGGTTGGTCTGCTCTCTACCGGCCTGCCATTTAATTTTCTGGCACTGCTGGGTTTCCTCAGCCTGATCGGCATGATGATAAAGAACGCCATCGTGCTGATTGATGAGATCAACTCGCAGGTAGCCGATGGCGTTGAACTGCTCGATGCCATTCTGGGCGCCGGGGTGAGTCGTTTGCGCCCTGTGGCTATGGCCGCGGCAACAACCGTGTTGGGAATGGCGCCGCTCTTTACGGATCCGTTTTTCAACGCCTTGGCCATGACCGTGGCTGCGGGTCTGACCTTCGCGACGGTGCTGACCATGGTTGTCGTACCAGTGCTTTATGCCCTCATCTTCCGGGTGCCCTCGCCCCGGAAACAGGGCTAGTCATTTCGAATTTCCGCGGGGCATTGGTCCCGCGACGGAGGCAGCAGCGTGAACAGATTCCGGATACCGGCTATTCTGGCGAAAATGGCGACAGCGTCGGTGCTCCTGCTACTGGCGATGTCCGCCGCGGCGGAGACCTTGCCTACCTTCCACGTGGCCTATCTGCACGACGGACCCATCGCCCCCTGGGCCGCCGGTTTGCGCGATTCCCTGCGCAATGAGGTCCGGGCGGTTCTGGCGACGGATTTCGAGGTGCTGGATCCGGAGCAATCTACCATCGTCGCCGATTCCACACCGGAGTCCTGTCGTGAGGGTCTGCTGGCCCTGCTGGCCCGGCCCGAGGTGGATCTGGTCATTACCTCCGGGCCCCTGGGGTCCGTGGCGGCGGCCCATCTGGATTCACGTCCGAAGCCGATCATCGGGGCCATGATCCTCGATCCCGCGCTGCAGGGTGTGAATCTGGCCGGCGGCACGAGCGGCATGTCCAACTTTACCTATGTGACTCCTCCGGACCTGCTGAAGAAGGATCTGGCGGCTCTGGACGCCGTTGTGGATTATCAGAACCTCGTTGTGTTGGCGAGTTCCCGGTACCTGGGCGCACTGCCCGGCAATGGACAGGTACTGGCCGAGCTCACCGGCGGCGACGTGGTGGGTGTGTCTATCGAGGGCTCGACCGCGGCCATCCTGGAAGCCCTGCCGGCGGAAACCGACGCCGTCTATCTTCTGCCGCTGGTGACTATTGACAAGACCAGGATCGACGAGCTCCTGGACGGGCTGACAGCCCGGGGGCTTCCCGTGCTTGCCATGCGCGGCGAGCCGGATGTACGCGCCGGAGCCCTGATCGGTGTGGCGCCCCAGGACTGGTTGCGTCAAGTCTTCCGCCGGGTGGCCCTGGCGGCCGGCCGCATCGCAGTGGGTGAGGATCCGGCGGGTCTGCCCGTACTCATGCCGCGCGGCGGCAAGACCGTCATCAACATGAATACCGCCCGGGTCATCGGGGTGTCGCCGTCCTACACCTTCCTCATCGATGTGGAGCAGGTGGGCCGGTACAGCAACGTCGGGGACGACCGTCGCTTGGATATATTCGCCACCATGGAAGAAGCGCAGCTCAACAACCAGGACATTGCCACGGCGCAGCGCCTGGTACTCGCGGGCCAGGAAGAAGTCAGTCTGGCTTCATCGGTGCTGCTGCCCCAGCTGGACGCCGGCCTCAGCGGTACGGTGGTGGACGAGGACCGCGCCGCCCATCTGACGACCCTCTCGGAGCGGACCTTCGGTGGTCACCTTGGTTTCAGCCAGATCCTCTGGTCTGATCAGGCTTGGTCCTCCTATTCCGTGGCCAAGGATCTGCAAACGGCACGCCGGCAGGAACTGGTGCGGGTGAGCCTGAACGTGGGGCTCGAGGCGGCCGCCGCCTACCTGGACGTGCTGCGCGCCGACACGCATCTGGAGGTGCAACGCCAGAACCTCGCCTTCAGCAGTTCCAACCTGGAACGGGCGCAGGTGCGCGTG
>QNDV01000122.1 GCA_003646045.1 bacterium | reverse complement strand
GGTCCCCAGGACGGTGCGACCGAGCCCCTGACCGAAGACTCTCCCCTGAACCCCCTGTCCCCCTACGCCGTGAGCAAGGTGACCCAGACCCTGCTTTGCCGGCAGTACGCCCGCAGTTGGAATCTGCCGGTGGTAATGGTCCGTTCCTTCAGCCACACCGGTCCCGGGCAGGATACGCGCTTCGCTTTTCCCAGTTTCGCGCAACAGGTGGCCCGGGCCGAGGCCGGACTCGAGTCGCCGGAGATCGCCACGGGAGACCTGTCGGCGGTGCGGGATTTCCTGGATGTCAGGGATGTGGTGGAAGCCTATCGCCTGGTGGCCCTGAAGGGCCGGGCGGGGGAAATCTACAATGTCTGCTCCGGTGTCCCGTTGACGATCGAGGCGGGGCTGAACATACTTCTCTCAGGTTCCACGCGACCCCTGTCGACACGGATCGACCCGGATCGTTGCCGCCCGTCCGACACGCCGCACCTCGTCGGTGATGCCACGCGGCTGCGCGGCGAAACGGGCTGGGCGCCACGACACGATTTCAAGAACACCCTGGGTGAGCTGCTCGAAGCGGCCCGGAAGGAGTTGGCATGATTCGCATCTGCATGGTGGGTACGGGCTACGTCGGTCTGGTCTCCGGCGCCTGCATGGCCGATTTCGGTCATCAGGTGACCTGCGTGGACATCAACGCCGAACGCATCGCGGGCCTGCGCAAGGGTGTGATCCCCTTCTACGAGCCGGGGCTGGACCGCCTGGTGCTGAAGAACGTGGACGAGGAGCGGCTGGCCTTCACCACCGATCTGGCCGAGGGCATGCAGGATGCCGACGTGGTCTTCATCGCCGTGCAGACGCCCCAATCCGCTTCGGGAGAAGCGGACCTGCAATACGTCCTGAAGGTAGGCGAGGAAATCGGCACCCTGCTCGACGGCTACAAGGTCATCGTCACCAAGAGTACGGTCCCCGTGGGCACCAACCGTCGTGTGGCCAAGGTCATCCAGGATAATCTCAAGCAGGATCTGCCTTTCGACATGGCCAGCAACCCCGAGTTTCTGCGGGAGGGTTCGAGCATCGAGGACTTCATGCGCCCGGACCGGGTGGTGATCGGCACGGAGACCGAGCGCTCGGAGGAACTGATGCGCGAGATCTATCGGCCGCTCTACCTGCTGGACACGCCCATGGTCAAGACCACCATCGAGACGGCGGAGCTGATCAAGTACGCGTCCAACGCCTTCCTGGCCGTGAAGATCTCCTTCATCAACGAGATCGCCGCGTTGGCCGAGGCCGTGGGCGCCGACGTGCGTGACGTGGCCCGGTCCATGGGCCTGGACAAGCGCATCGGGTCCAAGTTCCTGCATGCGGGTCTGGGCTTCGGCGGCAGCTGCCTGCCCAAGGACACCAACGCCATCGTACACATCGCCGAGTCGGCCGGCACCGACATGGCCATCGTCCGGGCCGCCATCGGCGTGAATGCCGACCTGCCCGCACGGGCCTTTGCCAAGGCGGACCGGTTGACCGGTGGCATCGCCGGCAAGACCGTCGCCCTGTTCGGCCTGGCCTTCAAGCCCAACACCGACGACATACGGTCCGCGGCCAGCCTCGAACTCGTGCGACTGCTCAGGGACGCGGACTGCACCGTGCGGGCCCATGACCCGGCGGCCATGGACAACTTCAAGCAGGTGCAGAAAGACATCACCTACTGCGAATCGGCCTACGATGCCAGTCGCGACGCGGACATCGTGATCCTTGTCACCGAGTGGAATCCATACCGCCAACTCGACTTCCCGCACCTGGCGGAGCTCATGTCAGGAAACGCTTTCCTGGACTGCCGCAATGTGTATGATCGCCCCCATGTGGAGAAGCACGGCCTGATCTACGACTGTTTCGGTCGCGCCGACCACACATCCGCCAAGGCCTGAGGTCCCCGACATGGACCCGGTGCTGCCCGCCCGCGAGGCAGGAGGTAAGGACCCCATGACCCACCGTTCGGACAACCGTGTACGCCGGTATGACCTGGTGACTCCGCTGATCCCGTGCAAGGACGAGATCATGGCGAAGTTCGAGCGGATCCTCATGTCGGGGAGCTTCATTCTCGGCGAGGAAGTGCGCCAACTCGAAAGTGAGATGGCGGCGGACTGCGGGGCCGCCGACGCGGTGGGTGTAGCCTCTGGATCCAGCGCCCTTTTCGTGGCCCTCGCCATGGCAGGCGTACGCCCGGGCGACGAAGTGATCACCACCCCCTACACCTTCGACGCCACCATGGAAGCCATCGTCCTGCTGGATGCGGTGCCGGTTTTCGTGGATATCCGCCCCGAGGACCTGAATATCGATCCGCAGCTGCTCGAGGCGGCCATCACCGACAAGACGCGGGCCATCGTACCGGTGCACATCTTCGGTGCCCCCTGCGACATGCATCCCATCGAGGAGATCGCCGCCCGTCACGGCGTGGAGGTGGTGGTGGACATGGCCCAGGCGTACGGTTCCTACTACGACGGCAAGCCCGTGGGAGCCTACGGACGTCTCAACACTGTCAGCTTCTACCCCACCAAGAACCTGCCCGGCATCGGCGACGGCGGACTGGTCCTGTGCCGGGACACCGACGATGCCGAGCGCATCCGCCGGATCCGCGCCCACCAGACCGTGCGCATGAACGGTCATCTCTACACCGGCTGGAACAGCCGCCTGGACGAGATCCAGGCCATGGCCATCCGCGTGCGCCGTGGTCGTTTCGAGGACGAACAGCGGGACCGCGACCAGGTGGCGGCAATCTACGACAGTCACATCCCGGCCAACCATCGGGTGCGCCTGCCCGCCGGCCAGGGTATGAAGACGGCCCACCACCAGTACTGGCTACGCTGCAACGAACGCTCCGCCCTGGCTACCACCCTTGACGAGGCCGGGATCGATACCGCCGTATATTACGATCCACCGTTGCACCGTCACGAACTGGCAGAGTATTGTCGCGTCAGCGGCGAACTGGTCCAGGCCGAACGTGCCGGACGCGAGGTACTGATCCTGCCCATCCACGCGGCCCTGCCCTTTGCCGACGCCGAGCGGGTCGGCGATCTGGTGGCGCGGCACCTGGCAGCCACCGTGGACAATCCCTGATACGAGGTGATGGATAAGTGAAAACGCGGGTCCTCATTTTTGGCAGCCTTTCCTCGACCCTGGCCCGGAACGAGGCCCAGGCGGTCATCGACCGTATCCAGGAGCGTCTACCGCGCCTGACCTGCCAGTTGAGTCTGCTGCCCTCGCCGGTAACCGATGCCGAAAAAGAGAACGAGCCCTACCTGGCCGCCTGCCGCACCGAGGTCGAGCACCTCGAGGATGCCGTGCGCCGCGAACAGGTACGGCTGGTGGTGATCGAGGCTTCGGACATGGTTCTGCCCCTGCCCGAGGACCTGGCCGTGATCTGCGTTCCGGACCGGACCACGCCCTTTGATGCATTCCTGAACCGCAAGGGCCTGATCATGGACGAGATGCCCGCCGGCAGCCGCGTCGGCGTACTGTCCATACGATCGCGGACGCAGATGCAGGCGCTATGGCCCGAACTGACTTTCAACATCCTGCGCGGCGGCGTCGAGCGCGCCATGGAAACCCATATGCGCGAGAACGAGATCGACGGCCTGGTCATGCCCGCGTCGGTCACCGAGGACCTGGGTATCCAGGGCATCGTGGCGGAGATCTTCGCTCCCGAGTTCATCCTGCCCGGCCCTGGCCAGGGCACCCGCGTCATCGTTGGCCGCGCCAATGACCACGAAGCCCGCGAGTTGCTGTCGGACCTGCATTCGGCCGCCTCGGCGGCGGAACTTACAGCCGAGCACGCCTTCTGCCGACGCATGATCTCGGACCAGGACCTGCCCGTGGGCGCTCTGGCCCGGGTCAGAAGCAGCAAGATATCCATCGAGGGCGCCACCGGTTCGGGAGCCAACCGCATCTCGGTGGATGGTGATCTGGGCGAGGCCGAAATGGTAGGCGACGGACTGGCCACCCAGATCCTCTCCACGGTGGAAACCTTTGCCGACCTGCTCGAAGCCGACTTCCCCGACGGTTTACCGGACGAGGAGGAATCCGAGGATCTGGCCCTGGTGGAGGATGAAACCGAAAGCGGGACTCTCGGCGATGACAGCGATGAGCTGGATGATCTGGAGCGTCTGCGCGACCTGGAGAACATGGCCGGCATCGAGCCGCCCAAGGAAAAAACCGGGGACGACGAGGACGACGAAGACCAGCCCTAGCGAACCGCAGGGGTCAGTTCCGCCGCGATGCCTGCCGCTGCCATGGGATCCCGCATCAGGGCCGTTCCCACCTGCACGGACACCACGCCCAGCGCGAAAAACCTGAGAGCATCGTCCCCCGTGGAGATCCCCCCCACCCCCACCGTGGTGACACCACTTGATACGAGTTCATCCACCTTGGCCAAGGCGATGGGCAGAATACCGGGGCCAGAGTAGCCCCCGAAACGGCGGGGCAGCACCGGCCTTCCCGTAGTCAGATCGACTTCCAGCCCCACCACCGTGTTGATGGCGCTGACGGCGTCCACGCCGGCTTCCTGCGCCGCCAAGGCCAGGGGCGCGATACGTGCGACATTGGGGGTGATCTTCGCCAGCAGGGCCCGATCCGGCAGATGGGGCCGCGCCGCCGCCACGCAGGCCGCTACCGTCACCGGATCGCTGCCGAAATCGTGGCCGCCCTCGGCCACGTTGGGGCAACTGAGATTCAACTCCACGCCGTGCCAGTGGTCGAAGCCGGCGGCGACTGCGGCCAGACGTTGGCACATGGATCCGAATTCCTGTGGTTGCGTGGCGGCCAGACTGACCACCGTGGGCACACCACGCCGTTCCAGTTCAGGCAGGGTGTCGGCCAGGAACGCATCCAGCCCCACGTTCTCCAGACCGATGCTGTTCAGGGCTCCGGTGGGCAGTTCGGCCAGGCGCGGCATGGGATTGCCCCCTCGCGGCGTAGGCGTAACTGTCTTGGTAACCACCGCCCCGAGCCCTGTGTACGGTGTGCGTCCCCCGGGAGCAGTCACATCGTGGGCACTCAGGCCGTATCCGAAACATCCCGAGGCGGTCCAGATCCGGCCGGGCATGACGCGGGGGCCAAGGACAAAGGGTTCGGTGGGATCTGTGCGCCACCAGGCAGGCGGAGTCATGGTTTGGCCTCCATAGTGCCAGGCCCCGGCTCGGGTACCGATGGCAGCGCATATCTTTCCCAGGCGATGTCCGCCGCGGCAAATACGGGACCTTCATCACAGCAGGTCGCGTTGCGCCACGTCCGGTCATCCGGTCCGTCGACTCGCACCGGAACCACACAGCCCTTGCACACGCCATAGCCGCATCCCATGTGTTCCTCCAGGGAGAGCCAGCATTCCCAGGCGATATCCCGCGCCAGATCCCGGGCCGCCTTGAGCAGCGGCACCGGCCCACAGGCCAGCACCAGGCCCGGGCCCTTCACGCCTGCCACCCGGTCGGCGCCCAGTGCGGTGACCCGTCCGTGAAACGCCGTCCGGTTTTCCGGTACACCGGCTACCTCGTCCACACTGACGCCCCAACGGGCGTCCAGCAGTTGCCAGGGTGCATCTCCGCCGTCCCGGGCACCGAAACAGGCCAGGTCCCCGTCCCTGCCCCATCGCTCCAGCCAGGCAGCTACCGGCGGTAGCCCCACACCGCCACCCAGCAGCAGGGCAGGTCGATCATCCTCTCGTACCGGAAACGGTCTGCCCAGGGGTCCCATGAAACCTACCCGGTCCTCCCCGACCAGTTCACCCATGGCCGCCGTACCACGGCCCACTATCCGGTACAGGAAAGACACGGCCTGGCCGTCGATGCCGTAGATGGAAAACGGGCGGTTGAACACGAAGGCCGCGCTTCCAGGCTGCGGATTGAGCATGGCGAATTGGCCCGGCAGGAACTCCGCCGGCATCTCCAACTCGAGATCCAAACGGATCAGACCGGTGGAAACAGCCGCATTGGCCGTCACCCGGCCCGTGCAGCACACACCTGCAGGTCGTTGCGGTTCATGGTGCATGACTGCCACCGTTCAGCCGGGTGCTACCAGAGGTCATGATCGTCATCCTTCTTTTTCTCTTCCTGTTGCTCCTCTTCGTCATCCTCTGCGTCATCCTCTGCGCCATCCTCTTCGTCATCCACTTCGTCGCCCTTGCCGGTATCGTCCCGATCGGTGCCAGCGGTATCATCCTGGCCTGTTGCCGCGGCAGTTGATTCCGATTCACCAGCGCCAGGCGCCGCTTCATCGCCGGCGGTGGACTGAACCGCAGCGCCCGCCCCCGGAACGGCGCTCCCCTCCACATCAACTGAATCCGGTACCGCGAACTGCAGGGTATCGGCTGCCGCTGCCCGTTGCATCCCGGCCAGGTGTTCATCCCGGCGACGTGCCGCCGCTGCCTGCTCGTCCTCGGTAGGCGCAAAAACCAGGGAATCGCGACGCTGCAGATAGACCATGCGCCGCCGCGTTTCGGATATTCCCGGAACCCCGATCAGGGCACCAGCGGTACCCTCGACAAGACCGGTGGCCAACACGGCCCGCGCCGAGTCGCTCAAGGCCGCATAGGCCTCGGCCTGCTCATCACTGCGCCGAGCCATGAGATAGCCCAGCAGATCCCCCTCCCTGCCATGCCGTACTTCGTAGGCCTGGGGAGAATCGGGATAGCGCTCCTCCAGTTGCGCTGCGAACACTGCAGCGGAGTCGGGATGGGCCAGGGGGTCACGGTAGGTCAGATAGGCCCCGAAGAGGGCGCGTGAAGCGACCTCTTCAACGGCCAGCGAGTCCGAGGCTGCCTCCACATAGAGATCAGCCGCCAGGGCCGGGCGATCAAATCCGAAGAGCAG
>QNDV01000121.1 GCA_003646045.1 bacterium | reverse complement strand
CCGGCAGTGACGGCGAGCGCAGGCGAACCACTCATCGATTTTGCCTCGGGACAGTCCCTGGTCACCAACATGAAGGCGCACCGGGTCGGTGATCTTATCACCATCATCATTACCGAGAACGCCAAGGCCAGCGCGTCGAGCAAGACCAAGGCGGACAACAAGAGTGAGACCAAGGGCGGGCCGGGCCTGGGTTTCCTGAACTTCGTCAAGCCCTGGGACATGACCGTGGAGAACAAGTACAAGGGCGACGGCAAGACATCCCGTGACGGATTCCTGGAAGCGGAGATCACGGCGCGCATCGTCGAAGTGCTGCATAACGGGGATTACCGTCTCGAGGGTACGCGCATGGTCAATATCAACGGCGAAAAACAGATGATCGAGATCACCGGCACCTGCCGGGCACGGGACATCACCCCGGAAAACACCATCATGAGTACGTACATTTCCGATGCCCAGATCGCCTATAACGGTTCGGGTCTGGTCAATGACACTTCGCAGCCCGGTGTTGTCACCAGGGTGCTGAACTGGCTTTTCTAGGAGGACGCGATGCAGGTCAGGTACGGATACCGGAACGCGGCGATACTTGTGCTGGCGGCCCTCGTCCTGGGCGGGACGTTCTCGCCGGTGATGGCCACATCCACCAGTCGCATCAAGGACCTCGCCTACCTGGAAGGGACCGCACCTGAGCCGCTCGCCGGTTTCGGGCTGGTGGTCGGCCTGTCGGGCTCAGGTGACGGCAGCTCGTCCCAGATGACCATCAATTCCATCGCGAACATGCTGGAGAAGATGGACGTTACGGTTGATCCCTTCATGCTCAAACCCAAGAACGTGGCGGCAGTGTGGGTGACCGCCAACCTGGATCCCAACACTCCGGTAGGTAGCCGTATTGACGTGACGGTCAACTCGCTCAACGACGCTACGAGCCTGGCGGGCGGCCAACTGATCATGACGCCCCTGAAGGCCGCCGACGGTACCCTGACGGTGCTGGCCCAGGGCAGCGTCTCGGTAGGCGGCTTCTCTGTCAAGGGGGGTGCGGGCAATAGTGTACACAAGAACCACACCCGGGCAGGAATCGTTCCCAACGGTGGTCTGGTCAAGGTCTCCCTGGGAGGGGAGTTTGTCCACGGCGGGCGTGTAGCGTGGCTACTGCACCATTCGGATTTCGCCACCGCGTCGAACATGGCCCGGGTCATCAACGGTTCCTATGGCAGGGGTACAGCGGTGGCTCGCGGTGCACAGCGCATCGAAGTGATGCTGCCCGAGGGATTTACCGCCGACCCGGTCAGTTTCATCGCTGACATGGGGCTGCTCGAGTCCGACGCCGACGCCGTAGCGCGGGTCGTGGTCAATGAGCGCACCGGCACCATCATCGTGGGCAAACACGTCAAACTGGGTGAGGCGGCTGTGGCCCACGGTAACCTCAAGGTCACCATCAATACCTATTACGACGTATCACAACCCAGCTCTTTCGCGCGTCGTGGCCGCACGGTGGTCACCCCCGATGTCAATACGGACGTGGAGGACAAGGACGCCCGGGTGCTGCGCGTGCCGGACACCAACACCGTCGGCGACGTGGTGGGCGTGCTCAATGACATCGGCGCCAGCCCGACGGATATCATCGCCATTCTCGAGGCCCTCAAACAGGCGGGTTCGCTGCAAGCGGAACTCGTCCTGATGTAGGAGGCCGCGGTGGACGGGCTGCAGATGCCGGCTTTGGGCAGTCTCATGGATGGCGCCCGCGCCCAGGCGGAGAGCGTCCGTCTGGAGCGACTCAGCGCCCAAAAGGACGACACCGCTGCAGGGCGGGAGGCTCTGGAGCGTACCGCCAAGGAATTCGAGGGCATCTTCCTCAACCAGCTTCTCAAATCCATGCGCGCCACTGTACCGGAGAGCGAGCTGTTCAACGGGGGCGGGGCCTCCAAGTTCTACCGTCAGATGCATGACGCCGAACTGGCCAAGGGTCTGGCCGGTAGTCGCGGCGGCATGGGCATCGCCGGTCTGATCGTGGATCAGTTCGATACGGCGGTGGATCGCGAGAACGGCCCGGACAAGATTTCACGGCCTACGGCCCTGTCCCGCTACGTTGCCCATGGCGATGCTGCGTACCAGGCCAGGCAGCGGGGAGAGCTGGAAGCCATGGCCCGCCGGGCCGAAGTGGCGGAAATCGATACGCTGCAACGTTGGAGCAAGGATCTGCAGGTGGCATCCCAGCGCCACGAGGTACCAGCGGCCCTGTTGCTGGCGGTGATCATGGAAGAATCCGGAGGCGATCCTGACGCTGTCAGTGGACGCGGAGCCCGGGGCCTGATGCAACTCATGCCCGCCACGGCGCAGGAGATGGGAGTTCCCGACCCGTCGCAGCCCGGGCCCAATATCGCCGGAGGTGCCAGGTATCTGGCCGAGCAGCTGGAAAGATTCGACGGCCGCCTGGACCTGGCCCTGGCCGCGTACAACGCTGGCCCTGGGGCCGTGGAACAGGCAGGACGACAAATTCCTGACTACGCCGAGACCCGTCGTTACGTGTCCCGCGTGACAGCCCGTTTCCACCGTCTGGGCGGTGGCACGGATCTGGCGAACGGATCCGAATGAACCCCGCCGCCATGGTGCGGCCTAGAGAGGAGCCCGGATCATGCAGACACGCAGTGCCCGCCTGGCGGACGAAGATGGCCGCCTGCTGGCTTCTTTGCTGGAAATCGAGGACCGCAACTACAGGCGCCTGCTGCGTCTGGCCTGGCGGCAGAATTCTTACATGAAGCGGCAAGATGTGCACCGCCTGGAAGCCAACGCCGCCGATTGGGCACGTCATCTGCCGGGCGCCACCGAGGCCCGCACGGCCAGGGAACGCTTTGTCCGGCAATTGGGTGCCGAAACGGCGCTGCCCGAGGGTGTACGCGTCCGTGAGTTGCTGCCCAGCCTGGCCCCCGGGGGCCGCCGGGAAGTGGAGGCCTCCCTGGCCGTCCTGGACCGGACCACTGCCCGGCTGGCTCGTCAGAACGAATTGAATCGGCATTTGGCCGATTTCTGCCTGGAAATGGCCCGCGAGGAGGCCCGCATCTACCGGGACGTCCTGCTGGACGATCCCGCAGGATGCTATGACCAGGGTGCCCGAACATGCCAGCGAGGCGCCGGCGGCGTCATCGTGCGGCAGGCGTAAGGAGGAGAGCATGAGTGGATTGAATACAGCCATGAACACGAGCATGTCAGCGCTCTTCGCCGCCCAGGTGGGCATGTCCACCACCGGCCACAACATCGCCAACGCCAACACCGAGGGCTACAGCCGCCAACAGATGATGACCAGTGCGCGCCGTCCCCAGGTCCTGCCGTGGGGCTCCATCGGCCGCGGTGTCAATATCGACGGCATACGGCGGGTTCAGGATGAGTTCCTGACCAAGAACCTGCGGGTCCAGACGTCGCGCCTGGCTTCCTACGAAACTGTCGACTCCGCCCTGTACGAGGTGGAGGGCATTCTGGGATCCATGGACAATGACCGGATCGGCGATGCCCTGACCGACTTCTTCAGCGCCTGGAACGATCTTTCCCAGGCCTCGGTACAGGGCGACCTGAAATACAACGTGGTCGCCATGGCCGAGAATCTCGTAACGGTCATGCACTCGATCGACGCGTCCCTGTCGGATCTGGAAGAGAACATCGAGCTGTCCATCGAGAACGAGGTCTCCAACCTCAACGGCCTCCTGACGGAGATCGGCAACCTGAATGAGCAGATCATGTCCGCCGAGGTGGGCGGTCAGCCCGCCAACGACCTGCGGGACCGGCGCGACACCCTGCTGCTGAAGACCTCGGAACTGGCCGAGATCAGCACCGTGGAACGCGAAGACGGCAGCGTGGACGTGATCATGGGGGGACGCACCCTCGTGGCGCGCGGCTCGGTGACGCTCTTCGAGGCCGTCGAACGACGCTCGGAAGACGGCAGCTCCGAATCCCTCATCGTTACCATGGGATCCCGCCGGGAGGTGGCTCTGTCGGCTGGCAGGCTGAGGGGCCTGGTGGAAAGCAAGGACGTGCACGTGGAGAAGGTCCGCGAAGACCTCAACGCGGTGGTCCGCAAACTTGTCGACGAAGTCAACGCCCTGCACACCCAGGGGCGGACCCCCCAGAGCGGCGGCCTGGCTTTCTTCACCGGTGACACCCTGCACACCTTTGAGCTGAACCATGCCCTGGTGGATTCCCCGAGTCTCGTGGCGACGGGACGCACCACGGCGGAGAGTGACAACGACATCGCCCTGGCCATCGCGAACCTCATGAACGAGTCCGCGGACGAATCCGGCACCGAGACCGTGGGGGAGGTCTACCGCACCACCCTGATCGGCATCGCCAGCAAGCGGGCGAGTTTCGATTTCATGGTGGATAGCCAGCAGAACATGGTGAACTCCCTCGAAGCGAAGTCCGCCAGCATCAGTGGTGTCAGTCTCGACGAGGAAGCCGCAAACCTGATGATCTACCAGAACTCGTACACGGCGGCTGCCCGAGTGATCACCGTGGTGCAGGAGATGTACGACACCATGCTGAACATGGTGTAAGGGGGATGACGGGATGACTTTCCGCATAACCGACGCCTACCTGTCGCGGATGATGGTCGGCGACCTGAACCGCAACCTGGCGGGGATGCTCGAGCAGCAGCGCATGGCCTCGACCATGCGGCGGGTCAACAGCTATGCCGACGACCCCCGGGCCGTGGCGACGATCCAGCGCTACGAGAATCTCCTCGCGGAGAATGCGGACTACATCAGCAACGCCAACCGTAGCCGTCTGCTGGTCGATGCCACCGACGCAGCCCTGCAGGACGTCTCGGAGGTGCTGGCGGACGTGCGCGTCCTCATGTTGCGCGAGTCGTCGGCGCTGGCGACACCCCAGACCATGGCCCTCGCGGCGGTGGAGGTGGACAGCCTCATCGAAAGACTCATGAGTGTGCTGAACACGTCCATCGAGGGCAATTACATCTTCGCCGGTTCTGAAACCGATAACCCGCCATTCCTGCGCAGCAGTTCCCATGTCATCTACCAGGGCAACGACGAGGATATCCTCAGCCGGGTGGGTCCCAATTCCCTGATGGCAGTGAACCTCACCGGCAACACCCTCATCGGGGCGCGCTCGGGCCGTGCGACAGGCACCATGGACCTGGCCCCGCGGCTAGACCCGACCACGCCCCTGAACACCCTGAATCTGGGGGGGGGATGGGTTCCCGGAGTCATCCAGCTCGAGGACGCCACGGGTACCGTCTGGCAGATCGACCTTTCGAGCTCCCTGACCGTGGGCGACGTCCTGAACGAGATCAATACCGCCACCGGCGGCGCCGTAACGGCAACCATTTCAGCAGGCGGAGAATCCCTGACACTCTCGGGCGTGGGCCCCCTGACCGTGCGCGAGGACGGAGACGGTACCACCGCCGCCAGCCTCGGCCTCCACGGTCCGAGTTTGCCGGGAACCCTGATCGGCCATGACATTCGGCCGCCCGCCGACGCCCTGACGGCACTGGCGGATATCGAGAGTCTGGCCGCCGGTCTGCCCCTGGGTTCAGTAGAAATCGAATGGCAGGGATCGATCTACACCGTGGATTTCAGCGCGGCGGCGACACTGGGCGACCTCCAGACCGCCGTGGCCGCGGCAGTCCCGGGCATGGAGCTCCACATCAACCCCTCCGGACTCTCCCTGATCGGGGGCAGCACTGAAGAATTCGACGTCCGCAACGCGGACGCGACCGATACGGCCTCGGCCCTGGGCCTGCTGGGGATGGGGACGCCCGTACGTCTGTTCGGCGTCTTCGAGGACCTCATGGCCGATCTGGTGGCCAATGACCAACTGGCGGTACGGGGCGCGGCGTCAGAGCTGTCGGCGGTCGCGGATGTCGTCCAGGAACTGTTGATGCGCATTGGTAACCGGCAGAACAACCTGGACTGGTCCGAATCCATCCTGCGGTCCCGTGATGAACGCCTGCGGACGAACCTCGGCCTGGAGCAGGATGTGGACATCGCCGAGGTGGCGACGAATCTGAGCCGCGCGCAAGCGGCCTACCAGGCATCCCTGTCGGTGACCAGTACTTTGTTCCAGATGAACCTGATGCAATACCTGTGACAGAGGCGGCGCTCAGACGCCGTCCAACAAGGAGCGAGACATGCCCAGCTTCAGGACTGTAAGATTCGGAGAGCTCGACTACAGGGACGAGGATGTCATCCACCTGTCCGACGGACTGCTGGGCATGCCCAGGCTGAGCCGCTGGCTGATCCTCGAAATGGGGGACGACGTGCCGCTCAAGTGGTTCCAGTCCCTGGACCGGGCGGATTTCGGGTTTCCCGTAACCGAGCCCTATTTCTACCACGACGACTACGCCGTGGAGGTGCCGGATGCTCTGCGTCGGCGCCTGGGCAGCGGGGCTTCGACGGACCTCACCACCCTGATCATCACGACCATTCATCCGGGCGGTGAGAAGGTCACCGGCAATCTGGTGGCACCCCTGGTGGTGGACATCGAGACCAGGCGCGGCGCCCAGTTGATCCTCGATGCGGACGAATACAGCCTGCGGCAGGACATCAATTACCTGAAATTTGGCCTTGCCGTAAATTCGGAGTCGTCGGAAGATGTTGTAGAGGTCACATCCGCGTCGATCGCCGAGGCGGCTGGGGCGGATACCGAATGCCGCAAACCGGTCGAGGTGTAACTCGCCGGACGGTGTCGTGGCGATGCCACGCGAGTCGGACAGGGAGGTCCCGTGCTCATACTCAGTCGCAAACGCAATGAGAAGATCATGATCGGGGACGACATCTCCATCATGATCGTGGATATCCGCGGCGATCAGGTGCAGATCGGCATAGACGCGCCCCGGGCGATACCTGTCCACCGGCACGAGATCTACGAAGAGATCAAGAGCACGATCCTGCATGCGGCCGCTTCGGACGATGTGGATGTGGAAAAGATCCGACGGAATTTCAAGAAAAAGGATGATGCAGGGGAATCCTGACCTCGCATCCCAGCCAACAATATACTGGTCCCTCCGGTACTCCCGGGGGGATTCGT
>QNDV01000120.1 GCA_003646045.1 bacterium | reverse complement strand
CGTTGTCGGGAAAGAAGCCCTTCAACTCACCGTAGAGCTGGGCGGCCAGGGTCTTGTTGTGGCTGAAGACCAGGGCCGGACGATCCAGCTGGGCAATGACATTGGCCATGGTGTAGGTCTTGCCGGATCCGGTCACTCCCAGCAGGGTCTGGTGCCGTGTACCGCGACGCGCCTCACGAACCAGCTCGGCGATGGCCGTGGGCTGGTCGCCGGTGGGTTCGAAGGGAGCGACGAGACGGAAACGACCCATGGCGTCACCGGGGCCGGGGTGGTTCGAAAGCGTCCAGAACCAGTTCATCCCCCGGCCGGACTCCCGACAGGTCGTGCACCCGGCCGTTGAGACTGACCTCCACGCCGTCGACACGGTCCAGCACCAGGTCGAAGTGGTCACGTGCGCCCCAATAGGCCACGACACCACCGGCGACGGCGTAGGCCCGACCCGGATCGATATCCGACTCCGGCAGGGACGGCAGGCCGGCGCCGCTGCCCGGCAACCGGTACCGGGCGAAAGACCGCTGTCCGTCGTGCCGCACCGAGATCGTCACCGGCGCCGTGGTCAACACACGCAGAATCTGGGATCGTGGATGTCCAGCCGCCAGGGCCAGGCCCGCACTTCCGGTTACCGCATCCCCCGGCGCGACGGCAGGGACAGGATCGGCCGGGGAAAACTGTTCGTCGTCCGCAGGATCAACAACCACCGTTGCGGGCGGTGATGTACCGGCTTCGGGTTCCGGATCCGCCTCGACAGGGGACGTCGCAGCCGGGGGGGGAGACGTGGCAGTCGGCACCTGATCCGGGTCGACCGGCGCCACCTCCGCCAGACGCCCCCCCGCCAGCGTGTCGCGGGAGGTGTCGATGGCCCGGGTAGCATCTTCCCTGTCGGTTGCCTCGCTCCCGGCCGTTGATTGGTCATTGGCGGGAAGGCTTGGCTCGTCATCGGTCAGCGCTACCACCGGCGTCTGCTGCAAACCGTCATCACTTTCGCCGCCACCCAACCACTGACCGGCCAGAATAACCACAGCCACCACCAGTACCGCGGCAGTCGCCAACACCGCCACGCGCCCCCACGGGAAACCCACGCGGTGGATGGTCACCGTCTTTTCCTCCCAGATCTCCTCCGGCGCCACGCCCGGCCGGGAACTGCCGGTTACCCGGGAATAGAGGTCCAGCACCTCGTCCGGATCCAGTCCCACTTCAACCGCTGCGTTGCGCAGGAAACTCTTGACGTACAACGGGTCGGAAATCCGGTGATACTCGTCGCGTTCGATGGCGTCGAGCATGGCCACGGGAATCTTCGTGCGCGCCGCCAGATCCGTTAGGCTCGTACCCTGCCTCTTGCGGGCGGCCGCCAGCAGTTCACCGGGAGTATTGAGAAGAGCCTCGTCGTTCATGGTCGAATCTCCTAGCGGGCGTCGCCCAGTGCAGCGATACGTTCCCTCAGGGTGGCGGCAGTACTTTCCTTCTCGGCTTGCAGGTCACGTTGTTGCTGGATCACATGCTCGGGCGCGTTGGCCGTGAACTTCTCGTTTGCCAGCTTGGCCCGGCACCCCTTGAGCCAGCCCTCGAGCCGCGCCAGTTCCTTTGCCAGGCGCGCCTGCTCCTTCTGCAGATCCACCAGCCCGGCCATGGGCAGGAAGATCTCCACGCTGCCCGCCACCCCCACGCCTGCCGGTGCGGGATCATCCCCGCCACAGCACACGGTAACCTTTTCCAGCTTGGCCAACAGCGCCACGAGATCCGCCACATCCGTCAGGACCGCCACTTCGTCCGGCGCCGGCACCCTGAGGATGGCCTGCCCGCGCTTGCCCGGCTGCACGCCGAGCTCATTGCGAAGGTTGCGTATCACCCCCACGACTTCCATGAGCTGGTTGAAACGATCCGCCTCCGCGGTGTAGGGCGCCGCGGCGGTACACCGGGGATAGGACGAGGTCATGAGTGGTCCACGGGAGGCCGGCAGCCAACTCCACAATTCCTCGGTGATGAAAGGCATCACCGGATGCAGCAGCTTGTAACTCACGGCCAGGTTCAGGACCGCCACGCAAAGGGCCGCCCCGCGGGCGGACTCGTCCCTCAGCCGCGGCTTGATCGCTTCGAGATACCAGTCGCAGAACTCGTGGCGGAAAAAGCCGAAGGCCTCGTGGGCCGCGTCATTGAGCCGGCGCCTCTCCAGGTTCAGATCGCAGGCCCCCGCGGTTCGCAGCAGCCGGTTCAGGATCCAACGGTCTTCCAGTTGCAGATCGCCGTCGGTGACCTGCACGGGCAACGCACTGCCGAAGACACCCTGCCAGGCTGCCGCCAGGGTGGCTGCCGGTGAAGCGGCATCGGCGCACGCCGAGAGGTCGAGGGTACGTGGTGCCGGGGGTGAATCGTCGTCACTCCCCGCCAGGTCCGCCTCATCCCAGTTCGACAGCACCAGCTTGGTGGCCTGGAAGATCTTGTTGCAGAAGTTGCGCCCCACCTCAAGGGTCGTCTCGTCGAAGAAGATATCCTGGCCCGTGGGCGTGAGCATGACCAGCGAACAACGCAGGGCGTCGGCGCCGTACTTGTCGATCAGATCCACGGGGTCCGGGCTGTTGCCCAGGCTCTTGCTCATCTTGCGACCCTTGCCGTCGCGAACGATACCGGTGAACAGCACCTCGCTGAAGGGCTTCTCTCCCAGGAACTCGTAGCTCGCCATGGCCATGCGGGCCACCCAGAAGAATATGATATCCGCCGCAGTTACCATTACGGTCGTGGGATGGTACTTCGCCACATCGCCACCCTCGGCGGGCCAGCCCAGGGGCGAGAAGGTCCACAGCCAGCTGCTGAACCAGGTATCCAGCACGTCCTCGTCCTGCCGCAGGGTCTTGCCGCCGCAGGCCGGGCAGGCAAGCGGTGTCTCCCTCGCCGCGATCTCCTCGTCGCAGTCGCCGCAGTACCATACCGGAATGCGGTGTCCCCACCAAAGCTGTCGGCTGATGCACCAGTCACGGATGTTGCGCATCCAGTTGTAGTAGACACCAACCCAGCGATCCGGATAGAGGGTGATCTCCCCCTGCTCTACGGCCGCGATGGCGGGCGCCGCCAATTCGTCCATCTTCAGGAACCACTGTTTCGAAAGATAGGGTTCGATGACGTGGCCGCACCGGTCGTGGTGCCCCACCTGGTGAAGCGTCTTCTCTTCGCCGTCGCGCAGCCCCGCCTCTTCCAGCAGGCGCAGGGTCTCCCGGCGGGCGGGGAAACGGTCCAGCCCCGCCACCGGACCGGCCTGCTCGTTCATGAAACCCTTCTCGTCCATGCAGATCACCTGGGCCAGATCATGCCGCCTGCCCACCTCGAAGTCGTTGGGGTCGTGGGCCGGGGTGATCTTCACGAAGCCGGTGCCCTTTTCCGGGTCGGCGTGGTGGTCACCGATAATGGGGATCTCACGTTCCACCAGGGGCAGGATCACGGTGCGGCCGATGAGGTGCTTGCGCTCGGGATCATCGGGATGCACGGCCACGGCCGTATCACCGAACATGGTCTCCGGGCGGGTGGTGGCTACCGTGACATGGCCCGACCCGTCACTCAGGGGGTAGCGCAGGCGCCACATGGTCCCCTGCTTCTCCTTGTGGTCCACCTCATCGTCACTGATGGCCGTCAGACAGTGGGGACACCAATTCACCAGGTACACATCCCGGTATATGAGACCCTTCTCCCGCAGGGTGACAAAAGCTTCGACCACGGCGCGGCTACGGTCCTCGTCCATGGTGAAGGCCTCGCGGCTCCAGTCCAGGGAACAACCCAGCCGTTTGATCTGGCTGACGATGCGTCCGTGGGTCTGTTCCTTCCATTCCCATGCCCGCTCGAGAAAGGCCTCGCGACCGACATCGCGTTTTTCCAGGCCTTCGGCTGCCATCTGCTTCGAGACGACATTCTCGGTGGCGATACTGGCGTGGTCGGTGCCCGGCACCCACAGAGCCCGCCGCCCCCGCATGCGCGCCCAGCGGATCAGGGTGTCCTGGATGGAATTGCCCAGGCAGTGCCCCATGTGCAGGATTCCGGTCACGTTCGGCGGCGGCAGGGTAATGACGAAGGGCTCACCAGGCAGGCTCTCGTCAGGTGCAAAAAGGCCCGCTTCTTCCCAGACCGCGTACCATTTGGTTTCGATCCCCGCCGGGTTGTATTGGTCGAGTTTCCTGATATCGTCCACGAATTCCACTCGCTGTCTGGTCCCTGGGACCGTTGTTCCTAATTCGAATTCTGCCGGGAGAAGGCAATCTAACACCTGCTCCTGACGGGATCAACGGTCTGAAATACGGCATGAAGGCCACCTGGGGCCATTTCACATTTTGGTGATAAGGTAAAAATTAGCCCTTTTCATGATCAATTGAATCAGGTACAGTGTCCGGGTATCAAAACATGCAGGTTTTTGTGGTAGCAATATCCTTGCACTAACCGGGGGGAAAACGTGAAGATATTTGTGCTCGCCAGCATCGCTATGATCGTCATCGCCGGACCCGTGGCAGCCCAACTTGATCCGGACGACGACGGCATCGGCGTGTATTTCGATCCCTGTGCCTGTGTGATCTGTATGCCCATGGAACCGGGCGTTCACACGGGCTACGTAATCGTCACCCATCCCACCAGCCCCCTGGGCGTGGGCGGATGGGAAGCCAAGATCACCTGGGACGGGCCGGCCACCGTAGGCAACTGGAATCTCCAGGGTGGCTTCAACTATGCCATGAACAACTACGAGTGGATCGTCGGTGAAGCAACGCCACTGATCAATCCGTTCACGTTCCCGGCTATCATTGTCGCCACTTTCGATCTGACCCTGATTGACGACGCGGTACCGGTGAACTTCTGGATCGACGGCATTCAACAGCATTCACTGCCCTACAGGCAGCCCGCGTACCTGGATGGCTCGGACTACAACATCATCAAGCCGTTGCAGCAGCCGACCGGCGGCCCCCAATACCCGGTGGCCACTCTCAACGGCGGCTGTGCCGTACCCAACGAGGACCTGACCTGGGGAGACGTCAAGGCGCTGTTCCGGTAGCGCCCACGCGGCAGGTGCCCGCGGGCACTGCGGCGAGTAATCACGACGGCCGGATCGCCCATTGGTGATCCGGCCGTTCGCATCACAGGGAGCATACCGCCGCCGACCATCATCAGGGAGAACACGCTGACCAGCCACGAACCGGAAACCACCAACCGCTACCTGCAGGTGACGCGCCTGTTCGGTCTCGCGGTGTGCGCTCCCCTCCTGCTGGCCCTGGCCCTGCCCGTGGCGGTGAACATCGCCCAGCGCCCGGAACCCGGCCTGTCGGTCCACCGCCTGGAAGTGGTGTTCGTGTACGTCGGTGGTTCAGCCGAGCGGGCCGGCCTGCGGGTGGGCGACCGCATTGTATCGGTCAACGGTAAATCCCTGAAGGACATGACCGAATACCACGCCGCAATGTCGGACCTGACGGCCTACGAGCCCGTCCTCTTCGGCGTTGCCAGTGCCGACACCGTGGCGATCATGACTGTCCTGCCCCGTGACACCGACCAGACCACCATGATCAGAGGCTACTGCCTGTGGACCATAGGACTGGCCTTCCTGACCATCGGCTGGTGGGTTCTGCTGCGGCGCAACGACCCGGTGGCCCGGGGCTTCTTCGGCTTGTGTTTCGTCTTCGCCTTCTTCCTGCTGGATATCCCCGACCTTCCCGATCTCAACTATATGAGAGGCAAGGAGGTGGCCCGGATGCTGGCTCAAACCCTCATGCCTGCCTTCTTCCTGCGCTTCTTCCTCATGTTCCCCGGCCGTCGTCCTGGATCGCGGGCGAGCCGGGCCGGCGCCTCGCGCTGGTTGCTGCTCCCGGGTAGCATCCTGTTCGCCGTGACCCTGGCGGTCATGAAGTGGGATCCCGGCGCCACGGGCACCCCCGTCGAGACAGCCCTCGAGTTGGCTACCCTGGTCTATATGCTGAGCTACTTCCTGGCCGGCCTGTATTTCTTCGGCCGCCGTGCCCTGCGGCGCGATCGTCCCATCCAGCGCACCAAGATGCTGGTTGTACTGACTGGACTGGTGGCGGGTCTGGCGCCGTTCCTGCTGGGGATGATGCTGGCCCAGGTTTTCCCCGACCGCTTGGCGGGACCGGCCCAGTTCCTCAGTTTGTCCCTCATTCTCGTCCCGAGCAGTTTCGCCCTGGCCATCATGCGGTACGGGGCCCTGGATCGGGCCTTCGTGATCCGTGCCGGTCTGGTCTATGCCATCCTGACCCTGCTCGTACTCGTGGGCTACCTGTTGGCGGTGGCGGTCCTGGGCAAGCTGTTGACTTCCATCTTCAGCGTCTCCACCCAACCGGTGATGCTGGTGGTAGTGGCGGTAAGCAGTCTGGCTATCCTCCCCCTGCGCCGCACGGTACAGGACTGGGTGGATGACACGTTCTATCCCTCCCGCCGCGTCCATCGCGAAAAGCTGACCCGCCTGGGAAGCGCCCTCTCCGAATTACTGGAGACGCGCGAGGTTCTGGGCGCCCTGCACAGCAGTCTGTTGCGCCTGTTTCGGCCCCAGCACCTGGTGATCCTCCTGCGCGGTGATTCGGAGGGGCCATTGCGGCCTGTCGATCCGGCACCCGGCCTGGACGGGCCCACCCGGCCCGTGGATGAGCTGGATCCTGCCGGCGATCTGGCCCGACTCCTGATACAACGCAGAAGACCGCTGCACAACGAGGAAATCGAGGACCTGCTGCTGGGCACCGGCTGTGACCCAGCCGCCCTGGAATGGCTGACCCGGCACGGGATGCAGTTGCTGGTGCCCCTGGTCAGCGGTCGCCGGCTGGTGGGAATCTGTGCCTTCGGTCCGAAGGTGGGTGGAGCCCTCTACAGCCAGGAGGATCTGGCCAGCCTGCGCAGCGTGGCCATGCACGCCGCCTCGGTGCTCGAGAATCGGCGACTCTACCAGGACAGCCTGCGCCGTCAACGCCTGGAGACGGAACTCGAAGTAGCCCGGGGTATCCAGTCCAGCCTGTTGCCGGTAGCCCCCCTGGTGACACCGGAGTTGGCCATCGCCGGCCGCAACGTACCCTGCCGCG
>QNDV01000119.1 GCA_003646045.1 bacterium | reverse complement strand
TGCTGCCTGCCTTGCTTTCGAGCAGGCGCAGGGCCTTGTCCCTTTCGTCCAGCTTCTCGTAAAGCATTGCCAGACTGACCCACAGTTCCGGCGGCGCCTGTTCCGCCTGACAGGCCCGTTCGAGAATGGAAACCGTCCGGGCGAACTGTCCCGACTGCAGCAGAGCCTCCTGCAACTGGGGCAGGAACACCGCCAACTCCCGCGGATAATCAAGCAACTCCTTCGCCACCACGGCCAGGGCTCCCGAGGGGTCGCTCCCGGACGCCGCCAACACGGCGCGCACCAGGGCCGCACGAGCCCGGGCACCTTCGACCTTGCCCACATCACGCAGTCGATCACGCGCGGGACCGGTCTCACCGGCCCGGGCGTTCTGCAGGGCCCGGTCGAGTTGGAAGGAGGCGTAGGCAGATTCGAATTCCCGGCGGTTGGCCTTGGGAACCAGGCGTTGGGCGGCTTTGAGGGCGCGCGCCGCTTCGGACAGGTTCTGCAGGCCGTACCACTGGGCGAAGCGGGCCCGCCAATAGGCGGGACGGTTGCTGGCATGCTGTACGAGGCCATCGAGAACCTCGGCGGCTTCCGCCCATTGGGCCAGCTCGACCAGGTCGGTGGCCAGGGCCAGACCAGCCGCTACCTTGCGGTCCCGCGTCAGGTTCGAACGCACGGTCAAACCGCGATGCAATACGGCGGCCCGCGCCGCATCGCCCCTCTGCCGCAGCAGATTGCCCAACTGCAGATACGGATCCACGGCCGCCGGATCCCGGTGCACAACCGCCGTGAGCAGACGTTGGGCTTCGTCGAGATCTCCATCCAGCCACGCCTCCAGTGCGCGTAGATGGTCATCCGTGCGTGGTGCCTCGCCACCGGCGCGCCAGATGTTGACGATGGCCAGAACTACCACCGCCACCACCGCCAGGGCTCCGACTATGAAAACGGGATTAGTCACGAGTCGCGCCCTTGTCCGACTCGGCGTCCGCGTCGGAACACAAGGGCAGGGTACGCAGCTCGGCGATCTCCCGCTCACGGTCCACCAACTCGCGCCGCAACTGGGAGAGTTCACGGTGGGTCTTGAATCCCCTCAGTGCAGCCAGTATGAAACTGGTGGCAAAACCGCCCAGGAAGCAGACCACAACCAGCCAGTAGATTGAAACACCCAGAAAGCTCTGGCCAAAGACATCCAGGTCCACGGTCTGGTCTGCATTGGTCACGAAGAAATAGACGAGGATGAACAGGAGGCTCAGAAAGAGCAGTCCCTTGATGACCCACACGGTAGTACCTCGTTTCCCGGGTCCGAGTCGGACTCAGACCACGATTTCCCCCAGGAATGTCGAGCTGCGGAAACCGTTGATGCGAGCAGAAACGATCTGCCCCACTTCCGGTTTGCCTCCGGTCAGCACGACTTTGCGGTTGTTGGCGGTTCTCATGCGCATGGCCCCCGCCGGACGGCGCGCCGCGGTTTCCACCACGCCCGTCCAGACCTCGCCCGTACAGGCACCAGCCATTTCCTGCCAGACCTCGTCCTGAGCAGCCATCAGCAGGGCCAGCCTGCGCTTCTTTTCCGGGACCGGGATATCGTCGGCCAGCCTGGCCGCCGGCACCCCCGGTCGCTCCGAGTACTTGAACGAGAAGACCTGATCGTACCTTACGTTTCTCAGGACCTCAAGGGTGGCCTGGAAGTCCGCCTCCGTCTCGCCGGGAAAGCCCACGATGAAATCGGACGAGAAGGTGACGCCGGGAATGACCCGACGCGCCGTGGCGATCATGTCCAGGTACTGGTCCGTGGTGTAGAGTCGCTTCATGCGTTTCAGGACACGATCGCTGCCGCTCTGCAGGGGAATGTGCAGCCAGGGGCATACCTTGTCCAGGGCCCCGATGGTTTCCATGGTATGGGTGTGCATATCCCGCGGATGCCCCGTGAGAAACCGGATCCGCTCCAGCTGTTCGATATCCGCCACCTGCTCCAGCAGTGCCGCGAAATCCAGCTCGTCCTGCCAGTGGTACGCGGTGACGTTCTGTCCCAGCAGGGTGACCTCCCTGCCGCCCGCCGCGACGATGCCGCGGATCTCGGCCATGATGACCTCGGGGGCCTTCTCCCGTTGGGGGCCGCGAGTGGCCGGCACGATGCAGTAGGTGCACTTGTAGTCACACCCCTTGTGGATGGTCACGAGGTGGCTGTTGTTGGTGGGGTACAACGCCGGCGGCGCCACATACTGCTGGTCACGACGATGCCCAGTGACGGTGCGCAGGCGGGGCTCACGGTTAGCGGTGAGATCGGACAGGATATCGGGCAACGTGTCGTAGTTGTCCACGCCCACCACCAGGTCGATGGGATGGCTCCCGCGTCGCAGTTCCTCGCCCAGCCGCTCGGCCATGCAGCCGCAGATGCCGATCAGCGGTTGGGGCAGCTCCTGCTGTCGGCGTCCGGTCCGGATCTCGCCCACGCGGCTGATTACCTTGTGTTCGGCGTGGTCACGCACCGAACAGGTATTGAGCAGTATGATATCCGCCGTGTCCGCGGTCGCCGCCTTCGAGAAGCCGGCGCGGCCCAGCAGATCCGTGATGGCCTGGCTGTCATAGGTATTCATCTGGCAGCCGTAGGTCTCCACGTAGACGGTGAAGCCCCGGTGATCGACGCCCGGCTTGGCGAGATCCGCCAGTTCGCCCTGAAAGGATGCCATGGCTTTCAGCACTCCCCGGCTACGGCCCTGCCCGTCAGGCGGCCGTCGTTGAAGTCGGTGATGGAGACCTGGGCAAGGGAACCTTCGTCCAGACCCTCGGGCACCAGCACGGTTACATAGTTGTCAGTGGTGGCATGTCGCCAACCGGCTGCCGTACCCGTCCCCGCGGCTTCCACTACCGCTTCCCGGCGTTGTCCGACCATGGCGAGGGCGAAGGCTCTTTCCTTGGCGCGGGCCAACCCGCGCAACACGGCGCTGCGTTCGGTGATGGTTTCGGTATGCACCTGGTCCGCCATGGTGGCGGCTACCGTCCCGGGACGACGGGAATACCGGAAGACATGCAGGTAACTGAAAGGGGATTCCTCAACCAGCCGCCGCGTTTCCGCGAACTCGGCGTCCGTCTCGCCGGGAAAGCCGACGATGATGTCCGCGCCGATACCGAAGTCCGGCGACACGGCAGCGACTTGGCGCATGGCCTCCCAGGCCCGCTGCCCGCGGTAGGGTCGCTTCATCCTGGCCAGCACGGAACTGCTGCCGCTCTGCAGGGAAATATGCAGGTGCGGTCGCAGGCGCTCGTGTCGGGCGAACAGTTCCAGCAACCCGGGCGTCACCTCGTTGGGGTGGATACTGGAAAGGCGGATGCGCAGCGCCGGAAACTCGCGCAGGCAACTCTCCAGCAGGTCGGTCAGGGGCAGGCGTGGCGTCAGGTCCCGGCCGTAGCCGCCGAGATGGATCCCGGCCAGTATGGTTTCGTTGTAGCCCGCGTCCACCAGTACCCGCAGCTGGGACAAGACGTCCCGGTGGGCGCGGCTGCGCCCGGGACCGCGGGCCTGCCAGATCAGGCAGTACGTGCAGCGCAGGTTGCAACCGTCCTGTACCTTGACGAAGGCGCGGCTGCGGCCGCTGAACTCGCTGATCAGTGGCGAGTCGAAAACGGCGTTTTCGTCGAACTCCTCGACCTGGACAGTCGCCTGCTCGCTGCCCATTACCGCCGGCAGCCAGTTTGCCACATCGTCCTTGACCGTGTTGCCGACCACTGCGTCGATCTCGTCGATGGCCGCCAGCTGGTCGGGCTGGGTCTGGGCATAGCAGCCGACCACCACCACCTTGGCCGGGCCGTGGCGTCGCTTCGCCTGCCGGGCCAGACGGCGGCACTCCTGGTCCGCCTTGCCGGTCACCGTGCAGCTGTTCAGGACATAGAGGTCGGCCTGCTCGTCCCACTGCACGACCTGCAGGGGGCGGAAGTGCGCCAGGGCGGTACGTATGCCCTCGGTGTCGTACTGGTTCAATCGACAGCCCAGGGTGCGGAACGCCACGCGCAGGGGTGTACCGTCCGGATCCTCCACGGCGGGAAGAGGTGCCAGGGCGATGGGCTGTGGCAGGTCGCTCATGCGGTTCCTCTCAAGACGAAGGGGCGGAGGCTGGGCCCCCGCCCCTCTCACGGGCGGTACGGATCATTGAACGTCGGCAGCGAGGCTATTCCTGATAGTCCTCGTACCCGCTCTTCTCCGTGGGAAGCTCCTCGCCAGCCGCCTCGGCTTCCGCCGCAGCGGCTTCCTCGGTGGCGACGACTTCATCGAGGCGCGGATGCGCGGTGATGAACTCGTCTGTCGCTTCCTCGCTGACATCCTTCAGGGCCTCGGCGATGGACAGGACGATCCGCCGGTTCTCCACGTCCATCTTGATGACCTTCAGCTCTACTTCCTCGGTCTCCTGGAAGTAGTACTGCGGCTTGTCCAGCTGGGGAATGGCCAAGTGTCCCAGGGGCACGAAGCCCTCGAGGTCCTTGTCCATCGCCACGATGACGCCGTGGTCTAGCATGCGGCTGATGGCACCCTTCATGGCGTGACCCACGGGGTAGTCCTCGGCCAGGGTCGGCCAGGGGTTTTCCTGCAGCTGCTTGATGCCCAGGCTGATGCGTCGCTTGCCGGAATCGATATCCAGGATCTGGATGTCAACGCTGTCACCGCGCTTGAGCATCTCCTTGGGGTGACGCACACGCCGGGTCCAGCTCATGTCCGAGATATGGACCAGGCCGTCGATGCCCTCCTCGACCTCGACGAAAGCGCCGAAATCGGTCAGGTTCCGCACCTTGCCCTCGATGGCCATGCCCACCGGGTAACGCTCGTGCAGGGTCAGCCAGGGATCGCTCTCGCACTGCTTGAGGCCCAGGCTGATCTTCTCGTTGTCCCGGTCGATCTTCAGCACCATCACGTCCACCTCGTCGCCGATGTTGACGACCTTGGACGGGTGCTTGATGTGCCGGGTCCAGCTCATCTCGGAAATATGGATCAGGCCCTCGACGCCCTTCTCCAGTTCCACGAAGGCACCGTAGTTGGTGATGGAAACCACGCGACCGCGGACAATGCTCTCCTGCGGGTACTTTTCTTCCACGTTGTCCCACGGGTAGGACTGGAGCTGCTTGAGGCCGAGGCTGATACGCTCGCGCTCCTGCTCGAAGTCCAGCACCTTGACCTCGATCTCCTGGCCGATGGCCACCACTTCGCTGGGATGGCTGACGCGGCCCCAGCTGAGATCCGTGATATGCAGCAGTCCGTCGATGCCGCCCAGGTCCACGAAGGCACCGAAGTCCGTGATGTTCTTCACCACGCCCTTGCGGACCTGACCCTTTTCCAGTTCCGAGATGAGGGAGCGCTTCTTCTCTTCCCGCTCCTGCTCCAGGACGATACGGCGCGACACGACCACATTGCGGCGGCGCTTGTTCTTCTTGATGATACGGCACTGGATCTCTTCGCCGATCAGGTCCTCCAGGTTGGGAACCTGTCGCAGGGCCACCTGACTGCCGGGCAGGAAGGTGTCCACACCCCACAGCTTGACCACCAGACCACCCTTGATGCGTCGGTCCACCGTGCCGGCAACCACATCGCCGGCCTCGTGGGCAACCTTGATCCGGTCCCAGACCTTCAGGAAGTCCGCGCGTTCCTTCGAAAGCACCACCAGGCCATCCAGGTTCTCGAGCTTCTCCAGGAAGACGTCGAAGCTGTCACCCACGGCAATCTCAGCCGCGCCGAATTCGTCAATGGAGATGACGCCCTCGCTCTTGAAGCCGATGTTCAGCAGGACTTCGTTCTCGCGGACCTCGATGACCGTGCCCTGGAGGATCTGGCCCTCCTGTATATCGGTCAGGGTCTCTTCGTACTGGTTGATCAGCGCCAGCATGTCCTCGTGACTCACGTTGAGGTCGGCGCCCTCGTCGTCGCCGACGTAGTCGAAGTTCACGATGCTGTCGGGATCATAGTCCATGCTGAGGCGGGGCGCGGCCGGCGTGGGCAGCACTTCCGCGGCGGGCGGGCGGGGAGTTGGGGCGGCTGCGGATTCCGCTTCCCCTGTGGAAGCCTCCTCCTTGGCCGGAGCGTCTTCCGCGGGAATCTCCTCGGCGGTGGGAGCTTCTTCCGGAGCAGGCACCGGGCTCGGAGTGTCCTCCGAGCGGGCCTCGTCTGCGGAATCGGAATTGGGGTTGGTGGTCATGAAAGATTGCCTCCTAGTGACATGTGAACACGGCCGGTCCACTCGGACCGGCAAGCCAGCAATTATAGGACGGTAAATGGCAAATGGCAAGCGGGGCGAGTGATAACCGCTAGGAGTGCTCCTCGCCGAACAGACGCTCCTGCCGGGCCTTGAAGGTCTGCCCCTGCTCGGCGCCCAGTCTCTGCTCGAAGGAGGTCCGCGGATGGTCGGCGTAGGATCGTTCCATCACCTCCCGCCAGGCCGCTTCACAGAGATCCCCGATTCGTTGGCTGACCTCCTTGGGACTCAACTCGGCCAGCAGCACATCCAGGGCGTGCCAACGTATTATTCGGCCGAAACGGGCCTCCATGGGCGACTCCAGCGATCCCATGGGCTGGCGACCGTAACTACCACGCATATATACGGGCAGCATGGGTGCCCGGGTGGCCTGGATCAGGATCCCCAAGCCGTTCTTCACCGGTCCGGGGTTACCGATGGCGCGACGTGTGCCTTCCGGGAAAATGAGCAGGTTGTGGCCTGCCGACAAATAGCGCTCGGCCGCCTCGAAGGCTTCCCGGTCGTAGCCCCTACGGCGAATGGGAATGGAATCCAGGCCACGAAACAGGCGCCCCAGCAACCAGCCCGGACGAAACAGTTCCTCCTTGGCCAGGGTATGAACCGGGTACCGGTAGAAGGTCGCCCCCACCAGGGGCGGGTCCCAGAAACTGACATGATTCACCGCCACCACCACTCCGCGGGGCAGGGCACAACCTACGTTGCCTATCTCGACCTGGCCGTAGAATCGCGCCAGGGCGCGAAAGACACCGAAGGCCAGACGGTAGTGCCAGGGTATCTCCCGCAGGGCCGTTTCCTTGTCCGTGTCCAATTCACGGTCCAGGGCGGGATT
>QNDV01000118.1 GCA_003646045.1 bacterium | reverse complement strand
TGCTATTCGACCTATGGTCCCCCTCCCGGGATGACACCCTGGGTGCGGTGGTGGAGGAACCCGGCGCCTGGAATCGCCGTGGGGCGGGTCTGCGACTGGAGTTCGGCAGTTGGCACGTGGCCGACTCCGGAGACACCATGGCGACCCTGCCCGTTTCGCCCGCCGCGGTACAGGGCCAGGGTCGCACCGGCCGCGGCACCGTTACGGTGGGTGGTGGCGAATCCATCCGCTGGCGGGCTGATCTGGGTGCGGCCTGGGACAACAGGGGCGCTGCCGCGCCAGTGGCTAATGTTGCGGTTGGCGCCGACGCCGAGGTCCCCTGGTGGCAACTGACGCTGACGCGTGACGGTCGTGCCCCCCGAAGTGACGAGTTGTTGACGCCGCTGTTCCGCGACGGTGGCGCTTCAGGCAACGTGGTCATACTGCCCAATGGCAGCCTGGACCGGGAAAAGCTGCTGCGGGTGGGGCTGACCATGAATTTCCGCCTGCTCGGCAATGATCTTGCAGTGGACGCGGGTGCACGCCGTCTCACCGACGGCATCACCTGGAGACCGTCGTCGGCCAACCCGGACAGCGGGCGTTGGCACAACGATCTGGCCCTGGACAGCGCCAGGGTTACGGCGCGCATCAGCCGCGAGGGGCGATTGCTGGGCTGGGCCCGCGCCATGTTGGAGGGCACTTGGCAGCGTTTCGACGAAAGAGAGGGTCAGGCGGCATTCCTGCCTCCGGAACGATCCCTGCGTCTGCGCCTGTTCTGGGAGAACCACTTCTTCGTGGAGGACGGAATCCTCCAACTGGGCCTGATCTCGACACTGCGCGGAGAGATGGACGATCCCTGGGATGTGAGCCGACAGTCCCAACTGCCCAGTCGTACGGTCCACGATCTGCTGCTGGGATTCCGCCTGGTGGGCACCCACCTCAGTGTGGCGGTGAAGAACCTGACGGGCGAGCGCACCCAGCTCAGTCGCAACACCTACAGCCCGGGCCAGGATATCGACCTGCGGATGCACTGGAACTTCCGCTACTGAGAGCTGCCCGACTGCCTCGTCGCCAACTCCTGGGCGTCTGTCTGGTGCTGGCCATGCTGGCGGCGGGTCGCCTGATTCGCCGACGGATGCTGCTGGGGCCAGAGGGCCGCTGGCGCAGTGAGCTCTGGTTGGATGACCTGCTGGACGCCGCAACCCCGGCGGCGGAGGAACCCCCGACCAAACCGGTCCTGACCACACCCCTTCCCATCAATACCTGCACCACGGACAGCCTGACCCTACTGCCCGGCGTGGGACCCGTACTGGCGGGCCGCATCGCGACCGCCAGGGACTCGGGAGTGGTATTCAAGGCTGCCCGGGACCTCTGTTGCGTCAAGGGCATCGGGCCCGTCCTGTCGGCCCGTCTTGCTCCCTACATCGTTTTCGGGAATGGCGGCGCGACCGGCAACCCCGAGACTCCGGTACCCGGCGAATCCCGTTAAAGTCGGCTGTTCTTCTACCGAACAAAGGACCGGTAGGGGCAATACGACCCTTGACGAGGAATGCGGGCGCCGGTACCAGACCGGCGGTCGCTCCGATGCAAACCGCGCATATCAGCAGAGAAGCGGAGAGGCCGTATGAACACCGGCGTCAGCACTTCCGGCAGGGACAAGATCGCCAACCAGCTTCTGGGGGCGGGTGTCGTCGACGGAGCGGCTCTCGACAAGGCACGAGAACTGCAGAAGCAGAACGGCGGTTCGCTGGGCATGGCCCTGATCAAATCGGGTGCCGTGGACGAAACCACCTACACGAACTTCCTGGGTCAGATCTACAACCTGCCCGTGGTGGACCTGGACAAGGTCGACGTCGATATGGCCTGCATCGACCTGGTGCCCGGTGACGTGTCCACGAAGTTCCAGGTGCTGCCCATCTCGCGGCGTGGCCGGATCCTGACCGTGGCCATGTCAAATCCCAGTAATATCTTCGCCATCGACGACATCAAGTTCATCACCGGCCTGGACGTGCAGCCGGTGGTCACGGGCGAAGTGTCCATCAAGAGATTCATCGACAAATTCTACGCCACCACCGACTCGCTGGCCTCGATCATGGAGGGTATCGAGGACGATATCGAGCTGGTGGAAGAGGACGACGACGACGACATAACGGGGCAGGAGGGGCAGAACGCCCCGGTGGTCAAGCTGGTCAATACCCTGCTGGCCGAAGCGGTGAAGATCGGCGCCAGCGATATCCACATCGAGCCCTACGAAAAGAACATGCGGGTGCGCTACCGCGTGGACGGCGTGCTGAAGGAAGTGATGGAGCCGCCCATCAAGCTGCGCAACGCCATCATCAGCCGCCTGAAGATCATGTCCGAACTGGATATCGCCGAGCGTCGCATTCCCCAGGACGGGCGCATCAAGCTGAAGATCGGCGACAAGAAAGTGGATCTGCGAGTCTCGACCCTGCCCTGCATCTTCGGCGAGAAGGTCGTGATGCGTATCCTGGACAAGGGCAACCTGAACCTGGACCTGGCCGACTTCGGCATGGAAGAACAGGCCATCGAAGAGATCTACAAGGCCATTGCCTCGCCCTTCGGCATGGTGCTGGTCACCGGGCCCACCGGCTCGGGCAAGACCACTACGCTGTACTCGTGCCTGGCCAAGCTGAACACCCCGGACCGGAATATCATGACGGCCGAAGACCCCGTCGAGTACAACATCGACGGCATCAACCAGGTGCAGGTCCGTGACGAGGTCGGTCTGACCTTCGCCTCGGCGCTGAAGGCCTTTCTGCGCCAGGATCCCAACATCGTCATGGTCGGTGAGATTCGTGATCTGGAAACCGGTGGTATCGCGACCAAGGCCGCCCTCACTGGTCACCTGGTCCTGTCCACCCTGCATACCAACGACGCGCCCAGCACCGTGAACCGCATGATCGACATGGGCATCGAACCCTTCCTGGTGGCCAGTTCCACCGTACTGATCATGGCTCAGCGCCTGGTGCGGCGAATCTGCAAGAACTGCAAGGCGCCCATGGAAATTTCCGAGGATGCCCTGAAAGACCTCGGACTGGCTCCCGGCACCACCGTCTACAAGGGCGAGGGCTGTGACAAGTGTGGGGGCACGGGTTATGCAGGCCGGCAGGGCCTCTACGAGGTCATGCCCATTTCGCCCGAGATACGAGAGGCCATCCTGGATCGGGCCTCTACCACGGACCTGCGTCGAATCGCCAGTCGGCAGGGTATGTTGACCTTGCGCGACGACGGTCTCCTGAAGGTGGCCAAGGGTGTCACAACCGTTGAAGAAGTAGTACGCGAAACCGCCGTGGCAGACTAGCCCGGCAAGGGGAATACGAATGGCTGGCATGAGGGATTTACTCGAAGACATGGTGAGCCGGGGTGCAAGTGATCTGCACCTGGCGGCGGGCCTGCCGCCCCAGTACCGCATCGACGGTCAGATAGTTTCGACGGATCTGCCGGTACTGACGGGGGATGACACCCTGCGCCTGGCCTACAGCGTACTGAACGAGGAACAACGCAAGCGGTACGAGAACGAGAAGGAACTGGATCTGAGCTTCGGCGTGCAGGGGATCAGCCGCTTCCGGGCGAACGTCTTCCAGCAACGCGGCGTCACGAGCATGGCCATCCGCCAGATTCCCTACGAGATCATGTCCTTCGACCAGCTGGGACTGCCCCAGGTCTGTCGTGATCTGATCAACCGCAATCAGGGCCTGATCCTGGTGACCGGCCCCACCGGCAGTGGCAAGTCCACCACCCTGGCCACCATGGTCGATACCCTGAACCAGACCCGACGGGGTCATATCATCACCATCGAGGACCCCATCGAATTCGTGCACCAGCACAAGAACTGCATCGTGAACCAGCGCGAGGTCAACAGTGACACCATGGGCTTCGCCGCCGCACTGAAGTATGTGCTGCGCCAGGATCCGGACGTGATCCTCATCGGTGAGATGCGAGACCGCGAGACGATCCAGGCCGCCTTGACCATCGCCGAGACGGGCCATCTGGCCCTGGCCACCCTGCATACCAACAGTACGTTCGAGTCCATCAACCGCATCGTGGACGTGTTTCCGCCCGAGCAGCAGAGCCAGGTCCGCAGCCAGCTGTCGTTCTCCCTGGCCGGCGTCATGACCCAGCAACTCATACCGCGGCAGCGCGGCACGGGCCGCTGCCTGGCCCTGGAGATCATGGTCTGCACCCCGGCCATCAAGGCCATGATCCGGGATGACAAGGTGCACCAGATCTACGGGGTGATGCAGGCCGGACAGAAATACGGCATGCAGACCATGAACCAGTCCCTGCACCACGCGTGTATGAACAAGTGGATTTCCGTCGAACAGGCCATCGGGCGCAGCTCCGACGCGGCCGAGCTTCAGCAGATGATCGGTGAGCCCGTCGGCGCCGGCAAGTGACGAGAGAGAGGCCAACGTGAGCGCAACCACGACATTCATCTGGAAGGGCACGACCGTCAAGGGCGAGAAGCTCGAAGGCGAGTTCGAGGCTCCCAGTCGCGACGAGGTGGGATCGTACCTGCGCAAGCGGCGTATCACCATCGCCTCCATCAAGAAGAAGCCGACCGAGATCAATATCTCCTTCCTGCAGAATAGGAGCGTCGGCGTCAAGGACCTGGCCGTTTTCACGCGGCAGTTCGCCACCATGGTCAACGCGGGTCTGCCCCTGGTGCAGTGCATGGACGTGCTGGGGCGCCAATTGGACAAGCCCTACTTCAAGGAAGTGGTCCTGAAGGTGACCGCCGACGTGGAAGGCGGCTCGACCCTGGCCGAGGCCATGGAGAAGCACCCCAAGGTCTTCAGCGATCTCTACGTGAACATGATAGCCGCCGGCGAGGCCGGTGGTATTCTGGACGTGATCCTGGCCCGCCTGGCCCAGTTCCTGGAGAAGGCCGACGCCCTGACGCGCAAGGTCAAGGGCGCCATGACCTACCCGGTGATCGTCCTGACGGTGGCGGGAGGTGCCTGCGTCTTCATGCTCATGTTCGTGATCCCGGTCTTCGCCAAGATGTTCAGTGATTTCGGTGGCGTGCTGCCCACGCCGACCCGCCTGGTCATGAACGCCTCGACTTTCCTGCGTACGTACTGGTGGGCACTGGGTGCCGGTTCGGCCATCCTGACCGTGGCCTACAAACGTTTCCGGGCCACTGAAAAGGGCCTGATCATTACCGACCGGTTGGCTCTGAAGATGCCCATCCTGGGTACGGTGATGCTCAAGTCGGGTGTGGCGCGCTTCACACGTACCCTCGGTACGCTGATCGGGTCAGGTGTTCCCATCCTGCAGGGGCTGGAAATCACCAGTCGGACGGCCGGCAACAAGGTGATTCAGATAGCCATCGAGGATACGGCCCGCTCCATCAGCCAGGGCGATACAATTGCCGATCCCCTGCGTGCCAGTGGCGTGTTCCCGCCCATGGTGGTGCAGATGATCAGCATCGGCGAGCAGACCGGCGCCCTGGACGAGATGCTGTCCAAGATCGCCGATTTCTACGACGACGAGGTGGACTCGGCGGTGGAGGCCCTGACGGCGGCCATCGAGCCCATCATGATCGTGGTCATGGGCGGCATGGTGGGTTCCATGCTGGTGGCCATGTACCTGCCCATGTTCAAGATGTCCAGCGTGGTGGGAGGCTAGGGAATTGGCGGATGCGGCGCGGACCCCCCATCAGGGCGCTCCGCATGATGCGGTGGCCGCCGGTGACGACCCCAATGCAAACCTGCTGCTGTGGCGGCTGCTGCTGGCCCTCTTCCTCACCGGTTCCTCGCTGTTCGTACTCTACCTCGGCTCGGCCCGCGTGGCCGGGCCGGGTCTCGTTGGTGCCCTGGGTCTGCTCTATACCAGTCTCGCCGCTTCTTGGGCTGCTACCATGGCCGGGGCGCCTCGGCGTCCCCTGATTGCCCTGCAGCTTGCAGCCGACACTCTGGCTATCGGCCTCCTCGTCCATTTCTAGGGCGGCCCCTACAGTGCTTTCCCTCTCGTGTTCTGCGTACCCATCGTACTGGCGGCGCGGTTCCACGGTGCCCGCGGAGCCCTGGCTATTGCCGGGGCCGCAGCGGCGTTTACCGGTGGTGGTCATTTCGGCCTGGCCCTGGGACGGGTGTTGGGTGGGGACGGCGGCCTGTATCTGGACTGGTGGCCGGTGGTGGTCACCAGCCTGCACATGGCCATCTTCCTGGTTACGGGGCTGGTGGCCGGCGACATGGTACGGCGGTCGCGCGAGACATTCGTGCCCCCGGCGGTACGGCCCGGCAATGGACCGGGGAACGCGCGGGAATTGCGCGGTATCCTGGACAACATCCGCAGCGGCCTGTTGACGGTGAACAGGCGCGGCCGGATCACCCGGATCAATCCCGCCGGTTGCCGCATCCTGGGTCTCGCCGAACAGCATCTGGTGGGGCGCGAGTTGACCATGGTCACCGCCGGTGGCCTTGAACCCCTGGCCGAGGCCATCATTCCGGTGATGCAGGGTGGCGATCCACTTTCCCGCAGCGAGGTCGAGGTACGTCGCGACGGACGGCAGATTCCCCTGGGTCTGAACGTGAACCATCTGGCGCGGGAGAACGGCGACGTGGCCGGGGCTATCGCCATCTTCACCGACCTGACCCGGGAAAAGGAACTGTCGGCGCGGGTGCGCGAATCGGACCGGCTGGCAGCCGTAGGAGAATTGGCGGCCAGTATCGCCCACGAGATACGTAATCCCCTGGCCAGCATCCGCGGCTCGGTGGAGATCCTGGCCGGCGAACTGGAACTGGAGGATTACCAGGGCCAGTTGATGGCGCTGGTGCTCAAGGAGAGTGCGCGGGTCAATACCATTATCAACGATTTCCTGGCCTACAGCCGGATGCGTCCGGCCCAGCGACGCCGGTTCAGCGGTGAGGATTTCCGTGACGAACTCACCCTGCAGATTCGCCAGCACATTGTCGCCAAGGACGGCCGGGTACAGGTGTCCTGCGAAATCAACCCCGAGGACCTGGAGGTCATGGCCGATGCCGGTCAGCTTACGCAGATGGCACTCAATCTGGCGATAAACGCCTGTGAGGCCATGGGATATATTGGCAGGCTCGAGATAATCCTGAACCATGTCGAAGGCGGCGAGGCCTGCGAGCT
>QNDV01000117.1 GCA_003646045.1 bacterium | reverse complement strand
GCTGCCAGCGAGTTGGGGTGCTCGGCAGTGGCCGGGCCAATACCGTAGGCATTGAGCAGCAGGTTCAGCAATACCTGCTGCAGACGATGGGAATCACCCAGCACCATCACGCCGGGCGGATCGGTGGCTAGTTCCAGGTCGATCCCCGCGTTGGCGAACTCGTCGCGCAGCAGTCCGGCGCCCCTTTTCACCACGACCACCGGGTCAAAGGGTTCAGCCGCCGCCACGTCGTCACGGCCGAAGGCCAGATAGCCGCTGAGAATCCGGTCCAGACGGTCCACTTCCTCCGGGATCCAGTCCACCACCTCGTCCCGTACATCGTGCTGCTGCAGGACACGTTGCAGGTGCTCGCCCGCACCGCGAATGATACCCAGGGGATTGCGGATCTCGTGGGCGATACCGGCGGTCATGCGCCCCATGGCCGCCAGGGACTCCTGTCGTGCCAGGGATTCCCGATAGCGGTCCAGCACCAGTGTCTGCCGGTAGAGGACGAAGCCACCCACCGCCAACACCAGCAGCACGGCGCCACCGGTGAGCATGGCGCCGCGGCGCAGCGTCGCCAGGGCCCCGAAGAAATCAGGACTGCCGCTGACCGTCACCACCGCCACCACCGTGCCCTCGCCCACCAGGGCGTCATCGAGTATCACGGGGGCGTGGGCCGATTTTTGGTAGGTATTCTGCAGGCGGTAGAGGCGGGAGGCAGCACCGACGCCGGTACAGGCCAGGTCGACGGCCTCGCGGTCCAGGGACCACCAGTCATGGGGCGCGCCAGGGAGCAGATTCGCCGACGTGGATACCAGGATCCGCCCTTCCGGATCGCTGAGGCTGATTTCCGCCAGGTCGGCCGCGGCGGCAACGGCGCGATAGCGTCGGCCCAGGGAATCGGCCCAGGCGGCAGCCGAGGTATCGGCCAGGGAGAGGGCGAAGGCCCGCCGGGCATCAGTGCCCAGCGCCGTGGCGTGGGCCACCGCCAGCAGGCGTTGACCCATGGCCTCGTCCAGTCGGTCACGGCTACCGGTATACAGGCGCAGCAGTCCCCAGGTGACGGCGGCGACAATGGCCAGACAGGCCAGCACCACGGCCACCGCGGGACGCCGCAGGCCGCTCACACCTTCGCGTCCGTGGCCAAGCCGGTGGCCTGCTCCCGGGCGTGGTAGCTCGAGCGTACCAGGGGACCCGCCTCCACCCAGGCCAGTCCCAGGTCGCGACCGATGACCGCCAGCCGGTCGAATTCCCCGGGCTCGACATAGCGGCGCACCGGGTGGTGCCGCCGCGAGGGCTGCAGGTACTGGCCGATAGTCATGATCTGCACACCCGCGGCCACGGCATCCTCCATGAGGGCGACCACTTCGACCTCCGTCTCACCGACACCCAGCATGATCCCCGTCTTGATACGCGAGCTGCCCTCGTGTTCGTCGGCCCAGTCGCGACTGATGCGCAGGAGTCCCAGACTGCGCCGGTAGTCGGCATTGGTGCGCAGGGCCGGATACAACCGGGGCACCGTCTCCAGGTTGTGGTTCAGGACCTCCGGGGCCGCGGCGAGTACCCGTTCCAGGGGCGCCCGATCGCCCATGAAATCGGGGATCAGCACTTCCACGCCACAGTGGGGATTCAGTTCGCGGATACTCGCGATGGTCGCCACGAAATGGTCCGCGCCGCCGTCGGGCAGGTCATCCCGGTTCACCGACGTGCAAACGGCAAACTCCAGTTTCATCTCGCGCACCGCTTCGGCCACGCGTCGGGGCTCGCCGGGATCCAGGGGCCCCACCCTGCCGCCGGGGATATTGCAGAAAGTGCAGTGCCTGGTACAGACCTCGCCCATGAGCAGGAAGGTGGCGGTGCCGCTGGCGAAACACTCGCCCCGATTGGGGCAGTTGGCACTTTCGCAAACGGTGTTGAGGGAGGACGCGCGCAGCAGGGTCTTCAACCCGTTGTAATCGTCACCGCCCTGCCGTTTCATGCGCAGCCAGGACGGCTTGCGCAGCGGCGATCCCGCCGGGCCCGGATCCGTCGCTTTCATGACGCGCCTCCGTCGACGGACCGCTCGGCCAGGGTAAACACGTCCCGCGGCACGAAGCGACCGTCCTCAAACGCCACCGTGGCGGCTTCGTTGCGGCAGTCGTGCTCGAAGACCAGTACGATACCGTCCTCCACGGCCCGGGTCAGGAACTGCTTTTTTTCGGTGACCGTCAGCAGGGGGTTCAGATCGAAACCCATGATCCAGGGGACATGTATCTGGCTCAGGAAAGGCAACAGGTCCCCGCAAAACACAACCGAGCCCTCACCCGTGACGAACTCCACCATCTGCTGGCCCGGCGTGTGTCCGTTGACGGGCACCGCACGCACGCCCGGCATGAACTCCTGCGCACCGTCCACCAGCTGCAACTGACCCTTCTCCTGGAGCAGGCGGAAGTCATCGGGCCTGAAGCTGGCCCGGTCCCGCTCGGACGGCTGTTGCGCCCATTCCCAATGCTTGCGTTGCACCCAGTGGCGAGCCTGGGGAAAAGTGGGTTCGAAGGCCCCGTCCACCTCGCTCAGCATACCGCCGCAGTGGTCGAAATGAAGATGTGTCAGCACCACATCGGTGATGGAGTCGCGAGTCAGACCGGCTTCGGCCAACTCGGCCACCAGCTGGTTGGGCCGGCGCTCGATGGCGAAGACAGCGACTTTCTTTGCGTCCCAGCGGTCGCCGATGCCCGTGTCCACCAGGATGCGGCGATCAGCGGTCTCCACCAGCAGACAACGCAGATCCAGGTCGATGCGGTTTTTTTCGTCGGCCGGATGGTGTTGTTCCCAGAACACCTTGGGCACTACGCCGAACATGGCGCCACCGTCCAGCTTGAAGCGACCGTCGTGGAAGGCGCGGAAAGTCCAGTCTCCGAGTTTCATGGGCTTGGGACCTCTGCTGTTGCGGGATTCGTCTGGATTCGCAGACCGTTTGCCGACAGGATACACCCGTATACATCCGCCGGCGGATTGCCGGTCATCAGCATAACGCCCCGCTACAACTCAGGCAATGTCGAGTCCATCGGCGAAGGAGTCTCTGTGCGGTTCACCAGTCCCTTGATCCGGGGATCCTTCCTGGCACGTGAGAAGCGCTTCACGATACACGTGCGTCTGGACGACGGACGAGAAGTCGCCGCCCATACCAACAACACCGGCCGCATGCGCGGCTGCCTGGCACCCCATTGCCCGATCTGGCTGTCCGCAGCGGCGAATCCGGCCCGCAAGCTGCCCTGGACCCTCGAACTGGTGGAGACGACGGACGAGACCGGACCGGGCATCGCAGCCGGTGTCCTGGTGGGTGTCAACACGGCACGAGCCAACGATCTGGCGGTCGAGGCCATCGGCGGCGGCATGGTGCCCGGCCTGGATCCCACCTGGCAATTGCGGCGCGAAGTCCCCTACGGGCGCCAGGGCTCGCGGGCCGACATCCTGCTCACCGGACCGGATAACCGGCGTGCGTGGGTCGAGGTCAAGAATGTCTCGCTGGTCGAAAATGGTCACGCCCGGTTTCCCGACGCCCCCACCGCCCGCGGTCGCAAGCACCTCGAGGAACTTGCAACCATGGTCGCGGCAGGCGACCGGGCCGTGCTGTTGTTCTGCGTACAGCGCGGCGACGCCGACAGCGCCGGTCCCGCCGACGACATCGACCCCGATTATGGCGTGCTGCTGCGAAGTGCCATGGCCGTTGGCGTGGAAGTCCACGCCCTAGGCATGGATGTCGACACCGCGGGCATCGTGCCGGCGCGGTTGCTGCAGGTGATAGTCGCTAACCGGTAGAAAGAAAAAGCGCCGCCCCCTTCCGGAGGCGGCGCCCTGTCACCTGCGTGCGTATCGACCTAGCCCACTTCCCACGAGTCGGGTGTGTAGATCAGGTCCTTGAGATTGCCCGTCCCGCGGGTGTCCGTGACACTGTCCACCTGTTCGTGGATCAACTGATCCAGGGAGGGCTGCTCGGTCCGCCGGAATATACCCATGGGTCGGGGCAGGTCTGGATTCAGATCCAGCTGGGTCATGGCGAAGGCCGCCGCCGGGCAGGAGTGGTCCGGGTCCCAGACGGCTGCGCCGTCCGCCGTGGTCTTGACCACGGTGCAGCCGTCATAACGCAGGCCCTTGTCCTTTTCCGCTCCGTAGATCATGGGCTGACCCGGTTCGAGGTCGATGGTCAACTCGTCGCGTACGGCCTTCTCGGTCCAACCCTTGAAGGCGCCATCGTTGAAGATGACACAGTTCTGCCACACCTCCACGAAGGAGGCACCCTTGTGATCCGCCGCGGCTCTCAGGACCTTCTTGAGGTGCTTGGGCCGCACGTCCATGGTCCGGGCCACGAAAGTGGCACCGGCGCCCAGGGCCAGCTGCGTGGGGTTGAAGGGGGCATCCACCGAACCGTAGGGCGTGGTCTTGGTTTTCAGGCCACGCGGCGAGGTGGGACTGTACTGGCCCTTGGTCAGGCCGTAGATCTCGTTGTTGAACAGGATGATGTTCAGATCCACGTTCCGTCGCAGGGAGTGGATCATGTGGTTGCCGCCGATGGACAGGCCGTCGCCGTCACCGGTGATGACCCAGACCTGCAGCTCGGGGTTGGCCACCTTGATCCCCGTGGCGATGGCATTGGCGCGCCCGTGGATCCCGTGGAAACCGAAGGTGTCCATGTAGTACGGGAAACGGCTGGAGCAGCCGATGCCCGAGACCATCACCACGTTCTCCTTGGGCACTCCCATATCGGCCAGAGTACTCTGCACGCCGCTGATCACCGAGTAGTCCCCGCAACCGGGGCACCAGCGCATCTCCTGGTCTGATTTGAAATCCTTGGCTCTCAACTGCTGGACGTCGCTCATGACGTTTCCTCCAGGACCTTCGCGAAGTGCGCTTTCAGTTCAGGTGCCATGAACGGCTTACCCTGCACCTTGTGCAACGACTCGAACTTGATGTCGGGATACTCGGCCGTCAGCACTCGCGCCAACTGGCCCATGTTCAACTCGGGCACCACCACTCGTTTCGCCTTGGCGAAGATGTCGTGCAGCCCATGGGGCAGGGGCCAGATGTGCCGCAGATGCAGACGGCTGATGCTGGCTCCGTCGCGTTGCATGGCCTCCACCGCAGTGCGTATGGCACCGTAGGGCGAGCCCCAGCCCAACACCAGCAGGTCGGGGTCCTCCACACCGAAGACCTCGGGGGTGGGAATGGAGTCGGCGACATTCATCACCTTCTGCAATCGAGTGTCCACCATGAGCTGGTGGTTCTGGGGATCGTGGGAGACGTTGCCCGTATTGGCATCCTTCTCCAGGCCGCCGATGCGGTGTTCCATGCCCGGAGTCCCGGGCTTGGCCCAGCCGCGAGCCAGTTTCTCGTCCCGCCGGTAGGGCCAGAAACCCTCGGGGTCGGTGACGAACTCCACCGGGAAAGGCTCGAGGTCCTCCATCTTCGGCAACAGCCAGGGCTCGGTACCGTTGGCGATGTAGTTGTCGCTCAGCAGGATCACCGGTGTCATGTACTGGGTGGCGATGCGACAGGCCTCTACCGCGCATTCGAAGGCATCGGCCGGACACGCGCAGGCCAGCACCGGGACCGGCGCCTCGCCATTGCGGCCGAACAGCGACTGCAGCAGATCTGCCTGCTCCACCTTGGTGGGCAACCCGGTAGACGGTCCCGCCCGCTGCACGTTCACCACCACCAGGGGAAACTCCGTGATGCAGGCCAGACCCATGGCCTCTGTCTTCAAGGCCAGACCGGGTCCCGAGGTCGTCGTGATACCCAGGTGGCCGGCAAAGGAGGCGCCGATGGCGGTGCAGATACCCGCGATCTCGTCCTCCATCTGGCAGGTGATCACGTCGTAGTTCTTCAGCAGCGACATGTGCTGCAGGATATCCGTGGCCGGCGTGATGGGATAGGAACCCAGGAAGGGCTTGAGCCCCGCCAGATGGGCGCCCGCCACCAGGCCTATGGCCAGGGCCTGGTTACCAATGATATTGCGGTACGTACCGGCTGGTACGTTGTCCACCTTGGGTACCTCGTACCGGCCCTGGAACAGCCGCAGCAGTTCGCCGTGGTTATAGCCAGCCTTCAAGGCCTTGGTGTTGGCTTCCACCAGTTCGGGCTTGTTCTTGAACTTGGACTCGAGCCAGGTCAGGGTCGGCTCGATGGGACGACTGAACAGCCAGTACATCATGCCCAGGGTGTAGAAATTCTTGCAGCGCAGGACATCCTTCTTGCCCAGGGTCGAGCCCTCCAGGGCCTCGACGGTGCGCTGGTTGATATCCTCCTCGATGACCCGGAAACTCGAGAGGCTCCCGTCGGTCAGGGGGTTGGTATCGCACTGGGCCTTTTCCAGGTCGCGTTTGCCGAAGGAACCGGTGTTCACCAGAATGATTCCACCGGGCTTGATGTCCTTGTAGTTCATCACCAGGGCAGCCGGATTCATGGCCACCAGCACGTCGGGGGCATCGCCGGGCGTATAGATATCCGACGATGAGAAATGGATCTGGAAGCCCGACACGCCGGCCCGGGTGCCCGCAGGGGCGCGGATCTCGGAGGGAAAATCGGGATAGGTGGCCAGGTCGTTACCCACCTTGGCGGTGGTGTCCGTGAACTGTGTACCCGTCAACTGCATACCGTCACCGGAATCGCCGGCGAAACGGATGGTGACATCGTCCTGCCTGATCAGTTCGGTTGACATGGCGTGAGGTCGCCTCCTCGGCCCTTGCTCCCCGGCGGCGTCCCGTCGTCGGGGCAGGGAGTCACGTTTTGATGACGTGTCAGGTCGACTTGCAACCGGCCGCGGGTTGGACCTTGGCCGCCGCCCGCAAGCCAGGTCGGCAAGAGTGAAAGCTAATCGACCCCCCGGGGCTATGCCACAAGAATCCACGGTTTTAACAACAAAACATGAGGGTCGTGCGCTGGGGTCGCCGGTAGGGTTGACACCGGCTGCGGCCCGCTTCATCTTGGATCCGCTTCAGGTATCCGCGCGTCAGGGCCGACTGCGGCCACGGATAGCGCATCCCGATGCTACCGGCGGGAGGTGTTGCCATGGGAGTCACTGCTCTTCTTCTGTTCGCGTTTCCCTCGCTGTTCGCCGTAATCGACCCCTTGGGCTTCATCCCGTTCTTCAGC
>QNDV01000116.1 GCA_003646045.1 bacterium | reverse complement strand
GGAACTTGCCATTTACAGTATTTGGGCTATCGTTGATCAGTTGCCAGCAACGCGAGGGGGCCGTATGTCCCGTCTGCGGCGCATTCTTGTCGCCTACAGACGGCCACCATTGCCCCGGTGCCACCAGACCGTGAGGATCGATGCATGACCTACATTCCGCGCAACAAGGTGACTGACCTGATTCCGAACAAATTCAAGGCCACCAAGATCGCCGCCATGGAGGCCCGCCGTCTGAACGAGCGCGCCCGCAACTTCAACGTCTCCCTGCCGGGCAAGATCACGAGCCTGGCGGTGGCTCGGCTCATCGACGGCAAGGTGGAATTCTACGACCAGAAGGAACGTGCCCGCCTGGCTCGCCTCGAACGTGAGGCGGAGGAAGAGGCGGAAGCCGCCGAGGAGTAGGCCATGGCCCGCCCCCGCGTCCTATTGATGGTCACCGGCGGCATCGCCGCCTACAAGGCCTGCTACCTGGCCCGCCTGCTCCAGCAGGCGGGCTTCGTCGTACGTGCCGCCATGACCGACAGCGCCACCCGCTTCGTGGGGCCGGTGACCCTGCGCGCCCTGACCGGCGCACCGGTGGCCACTGACCTTTGGGGCGAGGGCGAGAGCGAAGCCCTCGACCACATCGAGTACGCGCGCTGGGCCGACCTGGTAGTGGTGGCGCCGGCCACGGCCAACCTGCTGGCCAAGGCCGCCGGCGGCATTGCCGACGATATGGTCACCACCCAACTGCTGGCCGCGCCCTGCCCCGTACTCATGGCCCCGGCCATGAACGACAACATGTGGAAGCATCCGGCCACCCAGGCCAACCGCGCGATCCTCGCCGAACGCGGTGTGCATTTCGTGGGCCCGGCCAGCGGTTGGCTGGCCTGCGGCACGGTGGACACCGGCCGCATGGCGGAGCCGGAGGAGATCCTGGCCGCTATTGGCGAACTGGCCGGTAATCTGACTCTGCACGAGCCCGAGGGCGTGCCCGGTGGCGGTCCCTGGGCCGGCCGGCGCGTGCTGGTTACCGCCGGACCCACCCGTGAACCCATTGATCCGGTACGCGCGGTAATCAATCGCTCCAGCGGGGCCATGGGGTATGCCCTGGCTTCCGAAGCCGCCGAGGCCGGCGCCCAGGTGACGCTGATTACCGGTCCCGTCGACCGGCAGCCTCCCCGTGGTCTGGCCGAACTGGTGCGGGTCGAAACCGCTCGCGACATGGCCGACGCGGTTTGTAACGCCCTGGAAAAGGGTTGTGACTGGCTGCTGATGGCCGCAGCGGTGGCTGATCACGCCCCCGCCCGCCCTGCCGACACCAAGCTCAAGAAAGAGGATCTTGGCGAGGCCTGGAACCTGGAGTTGGCGAAGAACCCGGATATCCTGGCTGACATCGTGGCACCGAGACGTCATCCCGGGTTGACGGTGGTGGGTTTCGCCCTGGAGACGGGGGACCTGGTGAACCTGGCGTCGGCCAAGCGTACGGCCAAGGCCATGGACTACGTTATCGCCAACGATCCCACCGCGGCCGGTTCGGGCTTCGGTGACACGGACCATCAGGTGACCCTGATCGGCGCCGAGGGCGTGATCTGGGAAAGCGAGTCCCTGCCCAAGACCCGGTTGGCAGCCCATATCCTCGATCAGCTCGAGACGGCCCAGCGCCGGAGTCGGCCATGAAGCCAGAGCCGTCGGCAGGTCGCCCGGACGATTACGACGCTGTCCTGCGCGACTTCGTGACCTGGCTGAACCAGAATGACGGGGACGGGGCCTGGTATCTGGACCAGGTGGAGGAGCTGCCGGCGACGGTGGACACCGAGGTGGCGCCGACGACAGCTCCGGTGAGCGAGCCCGAATCCGCGCCGTTGCCGGTTGCCACGCCGGCACCACGTCAATTGCCGCCTCTCGAGTTGGACGCGGACTTCAAACGCATCTGCGAGGTATTCGTGGCCGAGACGATGGGCGCCATCGCCCGCCATCCGGAGGCCAAGGACGGACCGCCGCAGGATCCCTATCTGGCGGAAGCGGGGGGAGACAGGACCGCCGCCCTGGCCCGCCTGCGCGAAGAAGTGCTGCCCTGTACCTCCTGCAATCTGAGCGCCGGCCGCAACAACACGGTCTTTGGCGCCGGTAGTCCCGAGGCCGACATCATGTTCATCGGCGAGGCTCCGGGTCGCGACGAGGACCTGCAGGGAGAACCATTCGTGGGGCGCAGCGGGCAACTGCTCACCAAGATCATCGGCGCCATCGGTCTGGCGCGGGACGACGTCTACATCGCCAATATCCTGAAGTGCCGCCCCCCGGAGAACCGGGACCCCGCCGGCGGCGAAGTTACCGCCTGCGAGCCCCACCTCAAGCGGCAGCTGGCCATCATCAGGCCGCGGGTGATCTGCTGCCTCGGGCGCATCGCGGCCCAGACGCTGCTCAACACCAACCTGTCCCTGAAGCGTCTGCGCGAGTCGGTGCATTTCTATGCCGGCATTCCGGTGATGGCCACCTACCACCCCGCCGCGCTGCTGCGTAATCCGCAGTGGAAGAATGAAACCTGGAACGACGTGCGGAAGTTGCGGGTGTTGAGGGATGCGTTGGTGCAGGAGCGGTGAGACGAGGAACCATGCCCCCAATCGACAAATCCTTCGAGGTACACGACCAGTTCCAGTTCGAGATGAAACTGGACTACTGGTTGAGCAGGGACCGTCGGGCTGACTACCAGGTCGATATGTACCTGTTTCTGCCCAATTCCCTGGATGTGAATCCCGGCTCCTATCCCCGGAGTTCCTTCTACGGCGACATCAAGAACTACGTGCGGCTCAAGACTCCGGAAGTGGACCTGGGGCTGGTTCCCTCCCTGGCAGAAGGCCAACCGGGCGGGCGCCTGCGCAAGAGCATCGACCAATGGCTTCAGGATCCCCACGACAAGGCATATGGCCGGGTTGCCGAATACCATGCCATGATGTACACCAGCATCACCGCCCGCGCGCTCTGGAACGGGTTGGCTGAGATCACCGCGAATCCCGATGCGACGCATCTCCGGGAATTTGTCGACGAAACCGAAGCTGCCCTGGCGTTGCTGCGCACCTTGTCGGCCCAGGTGACCCGGGCCAGCGGACCGGCCCTGGGTGACGACCATCGCCCGCCAACCATCCTGTCCAGTGCCGATGAATATCTCACTGCGGAAGCCGGACAGATCCTGCTGCGTTTCCTGGCCGCCATCAAAAACGGGCCGCCAGAACCGGAGCTGGACCTGGCGGTAGTCATCGACAGCATCAGGTCCCTGCAGGACCACGCGCAAGCCATGAACCATGCCACGATGGTTGGTGATGACGAAGACCTCATTTTCCGCCACAGCGTGCACAAGAAGTTCTTCCGTAGTCATCTCTTTCTGAAACAGCGGAGTAAGGCCGAAGGACAGGTGGTCAACCAGGTGTCTATGGGGATCGCAGCCGGATTGTCCATGGTCTTTGCCACGCTGATCGCCTTTCTGGCCCAGCAGAGGTTCGGCAATTTCACCCTGCCGCTTTTTGTCGCCCTGGTGGTGGGATATGTGTTCAAGGACCGCATCAAGGACCTGACCCGGCTCTACCTGGAGAAATGGCTGAGCCGGCGCATCTTCGATTCCAAGACCCATTTTTTCGACAAGGAAGAGCGACGCATGGGGTCGTGCCGGGAGATGGTGCGCTATGTGGGAAAGGGCCAGGTTCCGGAAGATGTGCAGGCGTTGAGGCATGTGGGGCACGTCACTGAAATAGCCAATTTCTGGCAGTTGGAACAGGTCATCCACTACCGCAAGAAGATCTCGTTGTTCCGCAAGCCGCTACAGAGAATCAATCCCGGTTACCACACCAAAGCGGTCAATGACATCATCAGAATCAACATCAAGCGGTTGTTGTGGAATATGGATGAACCGGCAAAGGAAATACTGACCCTGGGAGATGACGATACGGTCAAGAGCGTGACCGGGGCGCGAATCTACAAGATTAATCTGGTGGTTCAGTTGGAAAGCCGGACGGGCAAGAAAAGCCTCCGGTTTCGTCTGGTCCTGGATCGCAATGGAATACGCCGGATGCAGGAGGTATCGCCACTGCATCCGGACAATTGATATTGCTCACGGAGCGCGGCCCCCGGGGGCCCATTCACCACTGCTGAATTTCACCATCCCCGCTAGCCGACAAACAGCCCCACCGACAGCAGCACCGGCGTCGCCAGCGTCAGTATCACGTTGCGACCCAGAAAGGGTATCAACCCGGGGATATCATCGGCGTGGGCGACGCTCCCCCGGTAAGTGGGCACGGCGATCACGATCGTCGCCAGGGCGAGCAGTGACCAAGCTGGCAACGTGCCTACCGCCCAGCCGGCCACGATGCTGACGTACGTCGCCACCAGGAATAACCCGTAGACCGTCAGGCCGACGCGGCGCCCATGGACGATCATCAGGTGCCGCCGCCCCACTTTGGCGTCGGCTTCCAGGTCGGGCAATTGGTTCAGCAGCAACAGGTCGCTCACCAGGAAGAGCGGGACCAGCGACGCGGTCGTGGAGGTCCAGGTGTACGTCCCGGTCAACACGAAGTGTGTACCAAGGGTCATGAGCGCGAAGCCGATCCCGGGAGCCAGCAGGCAGAGCAGGGGGCCGCGTGTGAGCCAGCGCGTATAGGTGACCGCCACCAGCAGCCCCAGCAGACCCAGGGGCACGATCATCCAGCCGCGGGCGACCACGAAATAGATACCGATGGCGATGGTGACTGCCACACCGACCAGGCCGATCACCAGTCCGTAACGCGCCTTCTCCGGGTTGGCGGGCAGGACGCCGCTACCGCCGCTGAAGGGCGTGCGCTCGGTCTTCTGGTCCAAGCCGCTGCGGAAGTCGTCATACTCGTTCAGGGCGTTGACGGCGACGTGGGCCGCCACGCCACCCAACAGCGCCAGCAGCAGGTAGAGCACGTCGAGACCACCACCCTGGTAGTGGGCGGTGGCGATGCCCAGCAGAACGCAGGCCACTGCCAGCAGCAGGAAGGGGACGCGCATGGGGCCGAGGATCAGTTGGGGGGCGGGGGTGGTCATGGTGTGCTCTCCATCCGCGGGACTAATCATCCGGGTCTTTGATGCTTGCTGAAGCGTGTTGGCCGCGCACGATACAACAGCATTCAGTGACCCTGCCATTTTGCCCAATAGAGACATGATTGACCAGCAGCAGTTCAGCCGTACCTGGATAGCAGCGGTGGTATCGATCAGAATCATGAGAGGCTGCACACCCAGTCCAGTTTAAACCCCGTACACCCCGGTAGTTATGCTACTCTGGTTACGGCATTTCCGATCCTGACCATGGCAAGGCGGCATATCTCTCCTGCGGACGGATCCCCAAACGAGGAGTCCTCCATGAAACCGTATCCGCCGCCTTTCCTGTTCCCGGCCCTGCTCCTGCTCCTTGTCTCACCGGCAACCGCCCCCGCCCAGACCACCATCGTCGACCTCCCCCTGCTCGTGGGCGAATACGACGCCGGCTTCGTCCTGCCCAACGAACAGCCCGACCGGCGCAGCTGTACCTTCACCATGCCGCCCGAGGTCGCGACCATCGACATGATGCACCTGATCATGTCCGGATCAGGCACCGACGGCCGGTATGTGGTCGAGCGTAGCGTCGGCGGTATCGTTGTCACCGACACCCTCGACGTGCCCTGCACGATGATGTTGCTGCTCACCGCGGACACCCTGGACGGTGCGCAGCTCTTGTCCGGGGCGGAGTTGCCCGAGAACGTCATTGTCGATTTTTTGGGCGGTTTTACCCACAGCGAAGATGCCGCGCTGCTGGATTTCAACCTGTTGCTGGGTACGCCGATCGGGGCGGAACTCATCTGCCGATTCGACGTGACCGCAGGACACCTGGTCGATCCCCTGGGTATCGTGACCGATATCCACTTGCGACTGCAGGGGCAGACCGTGCCGGCGGCGGAGCATACCTGGGGTGGGGTCAAGGCGCTGTTTCGGTAGTCAGGTGGGTGATGTCGGCGCCGGATGTGGCCCCCGGGGGCCACGAGGGCGACACTGGATGGTGTGACACCGATCAGTGCATAGCCACTTGGGATGTCGAGATTGGATGGTAAATATATGAAGTCGATAACTGCGGCTCTGGTTGGCTTTCTGCTGTTGATTGGCGCCTCCGTATACGGTCAGCCGGAACGCGAGTTTGTCGGTTGCTGGGATTGGGCGGGTACCCGATTCGCCGACGGAACGTCGGAAACTCCATCCGATCTTGGCTATGACGTTCAGTTGTGTTTCCACCCGGACTTCACCTTCGAGCGGTACCACCATGGCGTACCAGTCGAGATATCCACCTGGGGAGTCGGCTGCTTCAATGCGGGTTCCTACTTCATCGAATTCTTGTGGGCGGGATCGGGTGGAGACTGGCTCTGGTCGGTTCAGGGGGTTCTGCCGATGCGTGAGTTGAATCTGTTCGACACGATGGAACTACCGGACGGGTCGGGATCACCGCCGAGTTATATCCAGGTGTATTTCTATCGCGGTACGGTCTCGGTTGATCCGGTTTCGTGGGGGACGTTGAAGGCAACGTACCGGTAGTAGCGGTACTTGGGAGGCCGATATAACGAGGACTCCTACGCCCCCAACACCACCGGCATCCCCATGGCCGGCCACACCCACTTGACGAACACCGCGATCACCGCCAGCAGGATGACCGTGGCAGGCAGGCCGTAGTAGAAGAACTCGCTGGTCTTGAACTGGCCGCTCTCGTAGGCGATGGCGTTGGGCGCGGCGCCTACCAGCAGCAGGAAGGGCATGCCGGCGGCGGCCAGGGAGGCGTACATCACCACGTCGGGGGCCACGCCGAGGTAGCGGGCCATGACCAGGGCCACGGGCAGGGTCACGGCGATGGCGGCCACATTCATGATGAAGTTGGTCATGGCCATGACCAGTACCACCACCCCCATGACGAACAATAGCCATGGCGATCCGTGCAGCAGGTTCAACCAGCCCACGGCCAGCCAGGCCGCGGCTCCGGTCTGCCACAGGCAGAAACCGAGGCTCATGGCGCCGCCGAAGAGCAGCACGATGTTCCAGGGGATCTTCTCGAGGTCCTTGAGAAGATCCCCTGGAACATCGTGCTGCTCTTCGGCGGCGCCATG
>QNDV01000115.1 GCA_003646045.1 bacterium | reverse complement strand
CATAGGCTGGGAACCCGTATCCTGGTTGCGGGTGGCGGCGACCCACACCGCCATGGCCGCCGCCGAGGAGGGCACGCTCTGGCCCGATCTCATGGCCATCAATTTCCCCATCATCGGCACTACCTGGCTGGAGCAGGAAGTCGGCCCGGCCACCGACCGGTTGTTTGCCGTCCAGTTCGAGGGCCGCTGGCGCGACGCGCCCTGGCCCCTGCTGCCTTCGCGGGCGGGGCGCGTGTGGTGGGAGTACGGCGGCACCGACTTCCTGCCCTCGGGACCCGCCGGGGTGGTTCCCCAGATCTCGGCGCCGGCATCGGTGGTGGGTATCGCTCTCTACGATCCGGCCTGGGATCTTAGCGGTGAGTATGCCGAGCTGCGGCACGACAAGGTCCTCTGGTATTCCAATTCGAGTTTTCCCGAAGGCTACAGCCACGAGCGCTGGTTGATGGGCCATGCCCTCGGCGGGTCGGGGGAATCTATCACCGGTACCCTGCGAGTACGGCCTTCCGGCCTGAAGGTGGAGTTCGGGCTGGAGGTGGCTCATAAATCGTGGGACATGCCGCCGCGCACGCCGGGTTCCGGCGAACGGCGGCAGGTGACGCTGGTGTTGCGGCGGCTGCCCGGCGGGGACGGGAAGCAGCCGCGTCTGGGCACACTCAATCTGTCGTGGTTCAGGGAGGATGTGCGGGGGCGCCGGGGAGATGAGGCCCGGGGCGAAGGATGGCGGGTCTGGGCTACGGTGGGGATGCCGTAGAGGATGACAAGGTACGCTGGTCAGAGCGTGTCGGTACTTCGCGGCGTCTCGGATATAGCAAGAACAGAGTGCTTCTCCCTGTCCGGTTCAGGGCGCCGAATACGTGTTCCTGGATGAACCATTCATCCTCCGAGAGGCGTATCCGGGAGAGTTCCTGTGCCCCATTTCATTCCGCCCCGCAACAGTGCTCGATATGTTTTTACCCTCACCTGCGTCCTGTGGCTGGGCACCTGGGTATGGTCTCCCATCCCGGCCCTCGCCGAAGAAGACGAGTTCGAGCTCCAGGAGCGGACCGAGTGGCACGAGTTGCCCAAGGGGCTGAACTACGCGGAAGACGTTCCCGCGGGATATGTGATGGTCGGAGACATGCTGCGACCGCAGGCGGCGCTGGCGAAGGCGACCTACCTGCCGAATCCGTGGCCCAACGGGATCGTGCCCTACAGCTTCGACAATCCTTTTCCAGATGCCGTCTATTCCTGGCAAGGCCCCGATCTCGTCTTCCGCGCCGAACAATCGCCGACGCTGCCCTATATCAACGACCCGGCGGGCAGCTTCAATACCGGGGAATTCGAAGTAGGGGACGTGGTAGCCATCATCGGCACCCAGTTCAACCAGGTCCTGTTTGGCTCAAACTATGTCATCGCGGCAATCGACAATTTCTACATTTACTTCGAATCGGGCACACCGGTCGTGAACGAGCACGTCCCCGCCAACGTGACCCTGGCAACTCTGAGTACGGTTTCCCCTCTCAATCAACAACGCTTCATCGATGCCACGCTTCGCTGGGAGGCCAAGGTGGCCGGCGTGCGTTTCGTACCCCGCACCAACGAAGCCGACTTCATCCTCATCGAGAACGGGACCCGGAATCGCTCTGAAGTCGGTTGGGAAGCCAACGGCCCCCAGCAGTTGATGATGAATCGGTGGACGAAGCGCAATGGCGGCACTCTGGTCCACGAAATCGGACACGGCTTGGGGTACAAACACGAGCATACACGGCCGGACCGGGACGACTTCGTGACCGTGATCACCGAAAACCTCAATGAGGATGCGGGAACCAACTATGATATCGCCAGCGACTCGTGGGCCTATCCCACGCGACTGAATGCCGTGTACGACTTCGCTTCGATCATGCACTACAGCCAGTGTGGCTTCTCTATCTGCGCGAGTTGTTCAGGGGAGGACACCTGTATCACTCTCGCGGTCGTAGCGCCCGAGGACAGTTTCTGGCAGACGAGCATGGGGCAGCGGGACAGCATCAGCTACTGGGACGCTCAGGTGATGAACTACATCTACCCCGAAGTAACTTCGCGGTTTCTGGATGCGAACAGCAGCGCGAGCGGGGGAGACCCGGGCAGCTTTGTCCGTCCCTTCACTACCTTCACCCAGGCGGTGAACGGATCCCCTTCGGGCTCCAGGCTGATCATCCTCTACCCCGAGAGCTACAATGAGCCCGGGACCTATTCGAATCCGGTGGCCATCGAGTCCCCGCTCGGATCAATACTCATCGAGTGAACTTGGCCCATGAGGGTGGTCTTGCCGCTGCCGTTGGGCCCCAGCACGCCCACGATGGTGCCGTAATACTTGCTGAGGCCGCGCACGCGGACCACCGTCTGCTCACTCATTGTCCTGTCCTTCCTCGCGACGGAAGCGTCGCATATGGTCCTGCAGCAGACGCGCTCCTGCGTCCTCGTCCACACCAAGCTGGATCAGCAGCGCCGCCAGATTGCGCAGCTCGCGGTCCAGCAGGGTGCGCCGGTCGGTGTGGGTGCGCATATCGGCCCGGTCGGCCACGAACACGCCCACGCCACGCCGCCGTTCCAGAACGCCCGCGTCCACCAGGGCGCTGTACGCTTTGCTTACGGTCATGGGATTCACTTTCACCCGGGTGGCCAGGCTTGCCACCGATTCCAGCTGCTCCCTGGGCACCAATTGTCCGGTCATGACCATCCGCTTCACCTGATCCATGATCTGGCGGTAGATGGGTGTGCCGTCGCGGGGGTCGATGGAGATCACTTCGTGGTTCCTGTTCGTCGTGTCGGAGTTGCGTTTTACTATATTAGTACAGCAATATACTGCATTGGACCCGAGATGTTGCCGTGAATTTCTGAAAATTTTTAAACCGTTGTCTGGTCGTATTTTAAGGTTCAGGCCGAAGGCCCCCGGGGGCCATTGAATGTGTCCGAAAGCGATGCCGCGAACGGAGTCTTTCTTGATCAGGAGAGGAGTTGGAAAGCCACCTGACTGCTCACCTGAACTTGGATGTGGAGACACTGGATCTGATCATGAACGGTGCTTTGTGGCATTCGTGTTGGTAAAGTAGAAGATGTGGGTTGGCATATTCCGAGGGGAGGTGGAAACCGGGTTGATCCGCCTCCTCGAAACTGTCGCCTAACCCAATCATGTGATACCTTTGCCCGTAATCCGCCATGCGACGCCCCCTGTCCGAGGTGAATCATGTCCGCACATCCCGCCGGCCCTGCCCCCGAGCCCTACCGCCCCGTCAATCATGTCCGCATCGTCACCGCGGCCAGTCTCTTCGACGGCCACGACGCTGCCATCAACATCATGCGGCGCATCCTGCAGGCCAGCGGGGCCGAGGTCATCCACCTGGGGCACAACCGCTCGGTAAAGGAGATCGTAAACTGCGCCGTGCAGGAGGATGCGCAGGGCATCGCCATCACCAGCTACCAGGGCGGGCACGTGGAGTACCTCAAGTACATGCACGACCTGGTGCGGGAGGCGGGGGTGGATACCCGTATTTTCGCCGGTGGGGGCGGCACCATCCTGCCGGTGGAGATCGAGGAACTGCACGAGTATGGCATCGCCCGCATCTTCTCGCCGGACGACGGCCGGGTGATGGGGCTGCAGGGTATGATCAACGATGTGCTGCAGCAGTGTGATTTTGCCGTGGGCCAGGCGCCCACCGACGACCACCTGGCAGGGCTGAAGCAGCGCGATCCGCGCAGTTTGGGAAGGCTGATCAGCCTGGTGGAGAACCTGCCCGACCAGGAAGAGGAACTGCTGGCCGCGGCGCGCGGTGCCGGTGTGGGCGAGCACTGCATCCCCGTGCTGGGCATCACCGGCACCGGCGGGGCGGGCAAGTCGTCCCTGGTGGACGAGCTGGTGCGCAGATTCCTGGCCGATTTCAGCGACAAGACCATGGCCATCGTCTCGGTGGACCCCTCGCGGCGGCGCAGCGGTGGCGCGCTGCTGGGTGACCGCATCCGCATGAACGCCATCGATGATCCGCGTGTATACATGCGCTCCCTGGCTACGCGCCAGTCCAACCTGGCGCTGTCGAGATACGTGCGCCACAGCATCGACATCTGCAAGGCGGCGGGGTTCGACCTGGTGATCGTCGAGACCAGCGGTATCGGCCAGAGCGATACCGAGATCACCGACCACGCCGACGTATCCCTCTACGTCATGACCGCCGAGTACGGCGCGGCTACCCAGCTCGAGAAGATCGACATGCTGGACTTCGCCGACCTCATCGCCATCAACAAGTTCGACCACCGCGGTTCCCTCGACGCGCTGCGTGATGTGCGCAAGCAGGTGCGCCGCAACAAGGAACTGTTCGATACGTCGGATGAGGACCTGCCGGTGCACGCCACCATTGCCAGCCAGTTCAACGATCCGGGCATGAACCGCCTCTAGCGGGCCGTCATGGAGGTGCTGCACGCGAAGACCGGTTGTGGGCTCGAATCACAACACGACCTGCCCGAGGACACGGATCGGCGCAACTTCATCATTCCCCCGGAACGGGTGCGCTACCTGGCGGAGATCGCCGACGCCAGTGGACGCTACGACGAGTTCGTGGCGGCCCAATCGGCCCTGGCCTCGCAACTGTACCGTCTGGCGGGGGCGGTGGCCGAGCTGCGGGGCGGGGACCAGGCCGGTGTATACGCCGGGCCGCTGCAAGCGGGCGACGACGATACGGCGGCGGTGACCGAACTGGTGAACCTCTTCAACGAGCGCGAGCGACGCCTGGATGCGGATGTCCGCACCCGCCTCGAGGAGTGGCCGCAGACGGTGGCCCGCTACGGCGCCGAACAGTTCGAGTTCAAGGTCCGCGACAAGGTCATCCGGCAGGAACTGACCACCACCTCGCTCAGCGGCAACGCCATCCCCAAGGTCTGTCTGCCTACGCACCGGGACTGGGGCGACGTGGTGTCCTGGCTGCTGGCCGAGAACGTACCGGGGGAGTTTCCCTACGCGGCGGGTGTCTTCCCCCTCAAGCGCGAAGGCGAGGATCCCACCCGCATGTTCGCCGGTGAGGGCGGGCCGGAGCGCACCAACCGCCGCTTCCACTATGTGTCGAAGGGCATGCCGGCAGCGCGGCTGTCCACGGCCTTCGACTCGGTGACCCTCTATGGCGAGGATCCCGACCGCCGTCCGGACATCTACGGCAAGGTGGGCAACAGCGGCGTGAGCATCGCTACGGTGGACGACGCCAAGAAGCTGTACTCGGGATTCGATCTGGCCGACCCCAAGACTTCCGTCAGCATGACCATCAACGGGCCGGCGCCGGTGATGCTGGCCTTCTTCATGAACGCGGCCATCGACCAGGGCTGCGAAAAGTACATCCGGGCCGAGGGGCTGGAGGACGATGTCCGGCAGCGCATCGACGCCATCTACCGGGACAAGGGCCTGCCGCGACCCACGTACAGCGGTGACCTGCCCGATGGCAACGAAGGTCTGGGCCTGATGCTGCTGGGCGCCAGTGGCGACCAGGTGCTGCCCGCCGAGGTGTACGCGCGCATCAAGGCCGAGACCATGGCGGCCGTGCGCGGCACCGTGCAGGCGGACATCCTGAAGGAGGACCAGGCCCAGAACACCTGCATCTTCTCCACCGAGTTCGCCCTGCGCATGATGGGGGACATCCAGCAGTACTTCATGGACAACCGGGTGCGGAACTTCTACAGCGTGTCCATCAGCGGCTACCACATCGCCGAGGCGGGGGCCAACCCCGTCAGCCAGCTGGCGTTCACCCTGGCCAACGGCTTCACCTTCGTGGAGTACTACCTGTCGCGGGGCATGCCCATCGACAGCTTCGCGCCCAACCTGTCCTTCTTCTTCAGTAACGGCATGGATCCCGAGTACGCGGTGATGGGGCGGGTGGCGCGGCGCATCTGGGCCAAGGCCATGAAGCACGTCTACGGCGGCAGCGCCCGCAGCCAGAAACTCAAGTACCACATCCAGACCTCGGGTCGCTCGCTGCACGCCCAGGAGATCCAGTTCAACGACATCCGCACCACCCTGCAGGCGCTCTATGCGGTGTACGACAACTGCAACAGCCTGCACACCAACGCCTACGACGAGGCCATCACCACGCCCACGGAGGAGTCGGTGCGCCGGGCCATGGCCATCCAGCTCATCATCAACAAGGAACTGGGGCTGGCCCGCAACGAGAACCCCCTGCAGGGGGCGTTCATCATCGACGAGCTGACCGACCTGGTGGAAGACGCGGTACTCACCGAATTCCGGTCCCTCAGCGAACGTGGCGGGGTGCTGGGGGCCATGGAGCGCATGTACCAGCGCACCAGGATCCAGGAGGAATCGTTGCACTACGAAATGTTGAAGCACACCGGCGAGTTGCCCATCATCGGTGTGAACACCTACCTGGATCCCGACGGCTCGCCCACCATGTTGCCGCGGGAGGTGATCCGTTCGCGGGACGACGAGAAGGAGTTTGCCATCTCCTCGCTGGAGGCCTTCCATCAGCGCAACCAGGGTGTGGCTTCCGCCGCCCTGGAGGAATTGCAACGGGCGGCGGTGCAGCAGGAAAATATCTTCGAGGCGCTGATGGAGGCGGTGAAGGTGTGCTCGCTGGGCCGGATCTCGGGCGCGTTGTACGGCGTGGGCGGGCAGTACCGGCGGAATATGTAGGCCCGCGGCGGCGGGATGCCGGTTGGTGCTCTTGTTATTGCCGCGATGGTCGAACTATATTGTGGTGAGTCGGCGGCGGTAAAGTCGGATCTGTGCCCGGGACTTTTTCCGGAATCGCGGGGGATGATGACCATGAAGATGTACGTGTTGGCCATATGCATGATTGCCACGTTGGTAGGGGCTGCTACGGCCCAGGTAGCCGACCCCGCTGCCAACAGCAGCGGTATCTACTTCGCCGAGAGTGCCGCCAGTGGTACCTGGTGCACCGACGCCACGCCGGGCACTACCCTCACGGCCTATCTCTGCCTGACCAAGGCCACCGATACCTCGGGCTTTATCTACTGGGAGGGCCGCCTGGATATCTCCACGGGTGGGACCTACACCGGCTTCACCATCCGCGGGGACGGCACCAACGCCTCGGTGGCACCGGATTTCATGGTGTCCTACGCCACACCCCTGCTCCACCAGGAGTCCACGGTGATCCTCGAACTGGATGTGCTGGTG
>QNDV01000114.1 GCA_003646045.1 bacterium | reverse complement strand
TGCTGGACGGCGCCGAAGCCCTGTCCCGGGCCGGCCTGACACCCCCCGGCCTGGAGGCCCGCGACGGCCTTTCCATCATCAACGGTTCCAACGTACTGACGGCCATGAGCGCCATCCATCTGTACGACATGGATCGCTGGCTGATGCAGGCGGAGATCACGGCCTCCATGTCCCTCGAGGCTCTGATGGCCAATCTCAAGCCCTACGACACGCGCCTGCACGAGGTACGCGGATTCGCCGGCGCCGTGCGCAGTGCCGCGAGCATCCGCAAGTGCATCGACGGCAGCGATCTGGCCAGCGGCAAGGTCAAGACCCGGGTGCAGGACGCCTATTCCATGCGCTCTACTCCCCAGGTGATCGGCGCGGCCCACGACGCGGTGGCCTACGCCCGCAGCCAGGTGGAGATCGAACTGAACGGGGTGGGCGACAATCCCATCTTCTTCCCCGAGGAGAACGAGACCCTGACCGGCGCCAACTTCCAGGGCACCCCGGTGAGCCTGCCCATGGAGATGGCGGGCCAGGCCATCACCATCATCAGCGTGCTCAGCGAACGCCGACTCAACCGCCTGCTCAACCCGGCCCTTTCCGCCGGTCTGCCCGCCTTCCTGACCAGGGGTGCCGGCATGTACAGCGGCATGATGCTGAGCCAATACACGGCCGACTCCCTGATCGTCGAACAGCGCATCCTCTCGACCCCCGCCTCGGTGGCCTCCATCCCCGCGGCGGCGGACCAGGAGGACTTCGTGTCCATGGGCATGAACACCGCCATCAAGAACGGTCAGATCCTGGACAACGCCTTCGGCGTGCTGGGCATCGAGATGATGGGCGCGGCCCAGGCCCTGGACCTGCGCGACTTCGCATCCGGCAAGGGCGTGACCGCAGCCAAGGTGCGGATCCGCGAGACCGTGGACTTCCTCGACGAGGACCGCAGCCTGTACCCGGACCACACGGCCATGATGGCGCTGGTCAAGTCGTGCGACGTGCTGGAAGCGGTGGAGAATGTGGTGGGAAAACTGGGGCGCTAGCTGCGGTCCAGGACCCAGACTACGTCTTGTGACATGACCTGGGCGAAGCGATCCCCCCGGTTAACGGTGTCCTGCCATTCGCTACTGGTGTAGACGAGGATCTCCGCCGGCACGGGCAGGCCGGTCAGGTCCCAGTCGCAGGGGCGCTCCATGAACGGGCGACGTGCGGCATCCAGCACCGCCACCAGGTCCAGGTCGCTGCCCACACCCCAGTCTCCCCGGGCGTAGGAACCGAAATAGCCGAGTTTCACGAGACCCGGGCGGTTGTCCGCTTCGCGAGCGGCCCAGTCGCCGACCGCGGCAGCGACCGTTTCCAGGTCAGGCCATTTCAGCACGGACGAATGCAATAATCTCACCGGCATGTTTCAGCGCCTCACCGCTTTGCAGGGGTCCGTAGTGGTCGAAGGGCGATCCCTCGGGGTGACCGTTGGGGTAGCGGCTCGACACGTAGAAATTGTCCAGCACGCGGCCGCGCTCCACCAGATCGGTCGGGGGCTGTTGGGGCAACTCGGTCATGAGCCGTGCCACCACGTGTCCCCACGCTTCCTGACCCTGGTGCAGATGTAGCCCCTTGACCGCCTTCTCCGCCGCCTGCTGGGCCGCAAAGCAGGCCCACTCGTGGCTGCCTGCGTCCTGGGCGATCGCCGCCAATCTGAGGTCGTGCTCGGCCTGTGCGAACCAGTCCACCGCTCTGTTGGCCATGGATTTCTCCCCGTTGGGGTCCATGCTCATGGTACTGCCGATCCGGGGAGGTGGGCAAGAAAGAGTAGTTCTCCGGTGCAGGACCCGGGCCACTGTCAGCGCAACGTGCCGCCGCAACTCTCGATGGCGACCCGGCAAAGCACGTCCACCGAATTGACCAGGGGCACGACCACGTCATCATGGTCCAGTACGACCTGTACCTCGGTGCAGCCGCCGATGACCACTTCGGCTCCCAGTTCGACCAGGCGCGCCGCCCCCATGACCAGCCGCTCACGGGGCATTCCGGTCACGTAGCCGGCCTTGATACCCCAGGGCGCGTAGACCGCATCCATGAACAGTTCCTGCTGTTCGTCCGGCGCGAAGATCACCGGCTCGAGGTCGGCCGCCACCAGTTGACGCTGGTACAACTCGCATTGCAGGTTGCCGGTGGTGGCCAGGACTCCCACGCGGCGTACAGCCGGCAGGGTGCTGCGGATGTGGGCCACGGTTTCGGCGACACCATCGATGATCACCGCCCGCGACATGGGTTGCATATCCTGGACGTAGTGGTGGGCGCTCATGCAGGCAATGAGGATGAAGTCGGCTCCGGCGTCGTTGCAGATCTCCACCGAGCGCAGCAACTCCGGCAGGGGCGACGGGCCCTGACCCAGGATCTTGGCCGTACGATCTGGAACGAGGGGATTGTTGTGCAGGACGATCTCGATGTAGTCCTGGTCCGTGGCAGCCTTCTGCATCTCCACCAACCGCTGCATGGTATCCACGGCGGCCACGGATCCCATGCCGCCGATGACGCCGAGTATCTTTTTCATGCAATCGCTCTCCCTGTGGCTTTGTCGCCGCCTGATCCCCGCAACCGACCTTCCGCCTATCGGACAGTTACACCATCCACTTGAATCCCCTGCCCCCGGGCGGGCATGCACAATATAGAATCAGCGTGCCCCGGCCCGCCCCAGGCGTTCAACAAGGGGGGCATACTCCGGCGTCGCCCGCAGATTCGCCAGGTCGGGATCGGTCCGGATGTGGGCCCAGTCATGGAAACCCCGGGCGACGGCGCTCTCCAGGGCCAGTGCCGAGCCGGCGGTATCCCCGGCCAGCGACAAACCGCAGGCCAGGTTGTAATGGGCCAGGGGATCACCGGGAGCCAGGGTCACCAGTCGCCGCAGGACCGCCTCGGCTTCCGGGAACCGCTCCAGGTCCAGCAACGTGAGGCCCAGGTTGGTCAACGCGCCGGTATGACCCGGTTCCAGTTCCAGGGTCCGCCGGAATCCGGCCACCGCCGCTGCGGGCTGTCCGGCAAGCATCAGCTGGGTGCCCATTTCGAAGTGGACGGCCGCCACTTCCGGATACGCAGCGAGCCCGATCCGGTAATGACGGGCAGCTCCGGCATGGTCACCGGTGGCCGCGAGGGAGCGGGCCAGTCCCAGGTGGGTCAGTGGCCGATCCGGCAGGATGGCAAGGGACTCCTCGAGCCGGAGAACGGCTTCGGCGTGGCGACCGTCCGCCGCCAGGCCGGCGCCCAGATAAGCCAGCACCATGGGATCGTCCGGATCCAGGGTGCGGGCGTGTTCGAAGAGGGTCACCGTATCGTGCCAGGTGGCCGCCTGCCGCGCCGTGAGGCCGCCCATGGCAACCAGCACCAGCAGGGCCAGCACAAGCGCGGCAATGCGGGTTCGTGGCCAACGCCCCACCATCTCGGCCCCGCCCCAGGCCACCATGACGAAGAGTCCCAGGAGCGAGACGTAGGTATAACGGTCCGCCATGGCGTGGCTGCCCTGCTGCAACACGCCGCTCACCGGAGCCAGGCTGACCAGGTACCAGGCCCAGCCGGCGGCGAACCAGGGGCGCTCGCGCCGCCAGCGCACCGCCAACCAGGTCACGGCCCCCAGCCCTGCGGCAGCTGCCACCACCATCCACAGGGGCAGGTCGGAACGAAACACATACTGGGCGCGCAGACCCACCGGCCAGAACATCTGCAACGGATAGGTGGCCGTGGACACCAGGGCATTGGCCAGACGCGGCCAGATACCGAGGGTGTCCAGCCCGGCGACGATGCCCCCGGCCCTTCCCACCAGGAGCGTAACCACACCGGTTCCCGCGGCCAGCAGGGCGAAGGGGATCTTCTCGACCAGCAGGCGGCGCCAACCCGCGGTGAGACGGTCCAGCGGCCACAGGTCTAGGATCAGGAGCAGTACCGGCAACGTCACCAGCATGGGCTTGGCCATGAGGCCGAGGGCGCAGAACAACAGGGCCAGTCCCAGGGACGAGCGCGCACCCCGCCGCACCCAACGCTCGTACGCGGCCATGGTCAGTAACAGGAACAGCGTACTGAGGGTGTCCTTGCGTTCAGTGACCCAGGCCACAGACTCCACGTGCAGCGGATGCAGGGCGAATAGCGCGGCCACCAGGACACTGGGCCAGAACCGGCCCGTCATGCGGGTCAAAACCAGTAACAGCAGCACCGTGTTCAGCAGGTGCTGCAGCAGGTTCACAAGGTGGTGCGCCCCTGCATTGTCGCCAAAGAGACTGAAGTCGATGGTGTGGGAAATCCAGGTCACCGGCAGCCACAGGGAAGCGTGGTTGTTGGTGAAGGCCCAACGGATCGCCTCGGCATCGAGGCCCTGCTGGATAGCGAGGTTGTCCACGAGGAACTTGTCGTCGTCGTACTGCAGGAACTGGTGATGACGGACCTGCAGATAGAGCAGCCCGGTCACCAGGACCAGGATGAGACCCACGATTCCCAGGGTACGGCGGTTGGCGGCAGGCATCGGCGTTTCTCCGGGCAGCAGGATCCGCCGACCGGGCGCCGACGCGGGCGGAATTGTAGCACGGCACCGGCGCCCGGACCAGATACGGCGACCAGCCCATTTCCCGGCCTTGGCGAGGGCACAGGAGTGGAGTAGATTCCGGATCGCAACCCGATCCGGAAGCGGAGCCATGACCGAACTGATCCCGATCCTCCTACCCATCGCCCTGATCGACAGTACGTCGGTCACGCCCCTGGGTATCGTGCCCCTGACCGGCATGCTTGCCGGACGGCGGCCCTACACCACGGCCACGGCCTTCCTGGCCGGGCTGTCCCTGTCCTACACGGTCATGGGACTGGCTTTCGTGATGGGGCTGAGTTCAGTCTTCCTGCGGCTGAATTCGTGGCTCGAATTCCGGTGGCATCATCCCGAGCCCGCGGACTTCATACTCGAACTCGTACTGGGGCTGGTGCTGGTTTTTGCAGGCAGCCGTTTGGCCGACCGCCGGCGTGTGCGGCAGCAAGACAAGGCCGTGCGACCCGGAGGAGGTCCCCTCGCGGCCTTCGGCCTGGCGGTCATGGTCAATGTGGTGGGGTTCCCGGGTGCCCTGCCCTTTTTTGCCGCGGCAGACCAGATCCTGCGGGCCGATCCACCCACGGCGGACATCGTACTGCTCGTGGTCTTCTACTCGGTGATCTTTATCCTGCCCCTGTCGATAATGGTGCTGCTGCGACGCCTGCTGGGCGATCGTGGTACTGTTTTCATGACACGCGTGAAGGACTTCTTCGACCACGGGGGCCGGCGTCTGCTCATGGTGTTGCTGGTAGTACTGGGTGCGCTGATGGCGGCTGATGCCGCACTCTACTTCTTGCGTGGCACGCCGCTCGCCCCCATTGGCTGGCCTGGATAGCAGGACGATCCGCTACGCTTCCGCCCCCGCCGCCGGTGGCCCATCACCCGGCCGCACCGGGGGTGGCACCGCTCCGGCCGCCGCCACCGGCGCCGGCTTACCGAACAGGAATCCCTGCCCCAGCCGCACTCCCAGTTCCAGCAGCACGTCGTGTTCGGCGATGGTCTCGATACCCTCGGCCACCACCTCGGCGCCCAGGGCCTCCGCCACCAGCAGCAGTCTGTTGAGTGAGCGGCGCAGGTCGGCGTCCTCGTCCAGTCCCTTGACCATGCGCTTGTCGATCTTCATTATCTGGGGTTGGAGCATGACCAGGCCCTCCAGACAACTGTTGCCGAAGCCCACGTCGTCGATGGCGATCTGCACCCCCGCCGCCTGCAGGTCCCGCACCGGGCCCACCAGCACCGAGGGGTCGCTCAGCAGCTGCTGCTCGCTGATCTCCAGGACGCAGTGGCCCCGCGAACCGTTGGCGCCCCGCAGGACCCGCACCAGTTCGGTGACCGGCGTCTGCAGCAGGGTCGCCGGCATGATGTTCACGTGATAGCGCGACAGTCCGCCGGCACGGGCGGTAGCGACGCACTGCTTGAGGCAGCGCAGATCCAGGGCCTGCAGGATGTCCTGCTCCTGGCAAAAGCGGAAAAGGTTGTCCGGCCGGTGAAGTGGGCCCTGCGGCCCGCGGATGAGCATCTCGTGGCTGACGATGCGGCCGTCCACCAGGTTGACGATGGGTTGGGCCACGGCCTCGAGTACGTCGCCCCGCAGCAGTTCGCGCACGGTGTCCGGCTCGGCGGACAGGGGTGCGAGAGGTTCCAGGCGATCCGGCCCCGATCCCACGGTGACACGGTTGCCGCCGGATTCCTTGCTGCGCTGCAGACTGTAGTGGGCGCGGGCCAGCACCTCGTCGAAAGACAGAGAGTCGGTAGCGATGGCGATCACGGCCAGACTGGCGGTGGTAGTGATAGTGTGGTCGCCCGCCCTGATGGCGTCGCAGCTGATACCCAGGCGGATTTTTTCAGCCACGGTCTCGGCGTCGGTCAGTGTACCGTCGGGGAGCAGCACCACGAAACGGTCGGTACCGCAGCGACCCACCAGGCCACCATCGCCCACGGCTTCGACCATGCGCCGCGCCGCATTGACCAGCACCAGATCCCCCACGCCGTGGCCCAGGGTGGCATTGATGCCGGTGAAACCGTCCAGGTCCGCCAGTACCATCATGAGATTCCCGCCACGGCGGCGCTTGCGGTCCAGCTCCTCCATCATGGCCCGTTCCAGGCCCTTGCGGTTCATGAGATCCGTCAGGCCGTCCATGTGGGTCAACCAGTCCAGGCGGGCGGTAACCCGCGCCAGCTCGCGATTGACCTGTACTTCACGGCGGCAGTAGTCGAGGGTGCGGCCCCAGAGTTCGGGGTTCAGGTCGTCGGCGTCGAGACATTCGGCGGCGCCGGCCTCGCGGGCTTCGCGACGGGCGCGGGCCCCGCGACCCTTGATAACCGCCACCACGGGCAATTCTGGGCCGGCGGCGCTGAGACGGCGCACGGCACTCAGCTGGTCACTGTCAGCCGGTGCCGGACCCACCAGGACGAGATCAGGTTCGCCCACGGTCATATGCACCAGGGCGTCCTTGAGATGGGAATGGTGAGCGAGACGCCAGCCTCCGCCGCGGGTGGCGGACACAAGCTCACCCACACACTTGGCAAGTGCGGCATCCTCGTTTACGAAAAGCAGGCGACGTACCGGCCGGTCGGCCATCATGGAGCGTCCCTTGAATCCATTCAGA
>QNDV01000113.1 GCA_003646045.1 bacterium | reverse complement strand
TCGGCCACCCTGCCCCTGACCATGGATCGCATCGAGAACGGCGCCGGCGTGAGTAACCGGGTCACCAGTTTCGTGCTACCCCTGGGTGCGACCATCAACATGGACGGCACCGCGCTGTACGAATGCGTGGCGGCGCTGTTCATCGCCCAGGCCTACGGCGTCGAGCTCGGGCTTGGTGCCCAGGTGCTGGTGGTGCTCACGGCGCTGCTGGCCTCCATCGGCGCGGCGGGTATACCGGCGGCCGGTCTGGTGATGATCTCCATCATCCTGGACGCGGTAGGGCTGCCCCTCGAGGGCATTGCCCTGATCCTGGCGGTGGACCCGGTGTTGGACATGTGTCGCACGGCGGTGAATGTCTGGAGTGACAGTTGCGGCGCCGTCGTGGTGGCTCGCAGCGAGGGTGAGAATGTCCTGGGTGCAGGAGTGCGGCAACCGGCGGAACGCCCTTGAGCCGTCCGGCGACCTGTGGCAAGCTTTGGCGCAACGTTGTATCGGCCGCACTCGTATACCCCTGCGCGACCTTTCGACCCCACCGAAACGGATCAGGGTGAGTCAAGAATTCCATGACAACTATGAAGAGTCCCGCGACGAGAGTCTGCAGTTGCCCCCGTGGGAGCAACGCGAGACCTACGGCTGGCTCAACGGCACCTACCTGACCATCAAGGGCGTCCTGCTTTCACCGGGTCGTTTTTTCCACCGCATGCCCTCGCGCATGGGCCTGACCCAGCCCCTGCTGTTCGCCGTGGCCCTGGGTGTGGTGGCCTCATTCTTCTCGTGGATGTGGGCCTTGAGCGGCAGCTCACTGCAGGTACTGGTGGACGAGGACTTCGGCCACGCCATTCACGGCGCCCTGTACGGCTTCCTGGCCTTCCTTTTCAGTCCGGTCACCGTGGCCCTGATGGTCACCATCAAGGCGGCCCTGATCCACGGTGTGCTGATGCTCGTGGGTGGCAACCGCCTGGGCTTCGAGGCCTCGTTCCGGGTCGCCGCCTACGGCGAGGCCACGGCGATTCTGGCCCTGTTCCCGTTCTGTGGTTCAGTGGTCGGCGGTTTCTGGGGCCTGGCTGTGACCATCATCGGCCTCTACAGCATCCATGAAACCGAACCCTGGAAAGCCGTGGCGGCGGTGCTGGCTCCCATGATCCTCTGCCTCGGCGCCACCGGCAGCGCGGTTTCCCTGCTGATGCTGGGCCTGCGCTAGGTGCGAATCGTCCCCGAGTCCGATTCCCTCCTGCGCTGGCTGGTGGTTCCGTTCCTGGCGGTGGCGGCAGCCCTGGTCGCCGTAGCCCTCTGGAGCCCCAGCCTGCTGCTTCGCCTTGCCCATTGCCCCTGGCGCAGCCTGACGGGAATCCCCTGCCCCACCTGTGGCGGCACCGAAGCAGCAGTACATTTGGCGGGCGGACACTGGTCGGCAGCCTGGCGGGCCAACCCCCTGGCGCCACTGCTCGTCATTCTCGTGGTGCTCTGGGCCGGCTGGTCCCTGGCGGCCGCCTTCCTGCCGGCGCTGCGCTTGCAGGTCGAATTGACCCCGGCCGAAAGGAAGGCCGCCCGAATCGGGACGGCCCTCTTGATTGTCGGTCTCTGGACACGCCAGATCCTTGTCGGTTAGCCCAGCTCCCGCAACAGTTCCCGCGCGATTACCAGTCTCTGGATCTCGCTGGTCCCCTCGTAGATCCGCGTCACCCGCACGTCGCGGTAATAGCGTTCCACGTCGTATTCCTTCACGTACCCGTAACCGCCATGGATCTGCACCGCGGCATCAGCCGCCCGGCCTGCCGCCTCGGTGGCGAAGACCTTGGCCATGGCCGCCTCCCTGGTGTACTTCCGGCCCTGGTCCTTCAACCAGGCCGCGCGGTAGCCCAGTAGCCGGGCGGCGTCCAGTTCGGTACCCATGTCGGCGATCATGTTGCCGATCACCGGCTGCCGGGCGATGGGTTTGCCGAACTGCTCGCGCACCAGGCCGTACTTGACCGCTGCCTCCAGGCAGGCCCGGCCGATTCCCAGCGCCTGGAACGACACGCCGATGCGCCCGCCATCCAGGGCCGTCATGCCGATGCGGAAGCCGTCCCCCTCTTCGCCCAGGCGGTTCTTCGCGGGCACCCGCACACCGTCGAAATCTATGACGCAGGTATCGCTGGCCCGCAGGCCCATCTTGTCTTCCTTCTTGGCCACGGACAGGCCGTCGCTGTCGCGGGGCACCAGGAAGGCGTGTATGCCCCGGTGCCCCTCGCCGCCCGGAGTGCGGGCCAGCACCACGAAGAAGGCCGCACGAGTACCGTTGGTGACCCACATCTTGGAGCCGTCGAGGATGTACTCCTGGCCCTCCTTGCGGGCGGTGGCCTGCAGGCTGGCCGCGTCACTGCCCGCGCCGGCCTCGCTGACACAGAAGGCGGCTATTTCGCCGGCGGCCATGCGCGGCAGGTATTCCTGCTTGGTCTCTTCGCTACCGAACATGGACACCGGATACAGGCCCACGCTGTTGTGGACGGTGACCATGATGCAGACACCGGCCGAGATCCGCGCCAGTTCCTCCACCACCAGGGCGTAGGTGATGGTATCCACGCCCAGGCCGCCGTACTGCTCGGGAAAACTCAGGCCGAAGAAACCCTGGTCGCGCATCTTCTGCACCAGGGAGTCGGGCATCTCGCCCTTGACGTCCATCTCGTGGGCGATGGGCGCGATTTCCTGACGGGCGAAATCACGCACCATGTCGCGGAACATGGTCTGGTTTTCGTTGAAATCGAAGTTCATGGGGGCGATCTCCGGGCTGATGTACCTGGTGGCGGGAACGGAGCGGATTCTACACGAGAGTCGCGCGGCTAACAACTGCGCGAGTCAGCCGAACCGGGGTCAGCGCGTTTCGTCGCCGACCCCGTGCCGTTTCCTGCGCAATCGTCGCTCCAGCCCCGCGGCCAACGGCAACGCCAGCACGTTCTGCACGAATTGTAACGCGACGACGGCGATAATATTGCCGACCGAAGTCAGATACCCGGTGACGACATAATGAACCGCCACCAGAACAACTGCGCCGACGGGAAACGCGAGCAGGAACACAGCCATATGGTCTTCACCGGCGACGAGTCCGTTGACACGCCGGAAACCGACGACCCAGGTCATGACCAGCAGTATGCCGCAGACAAGACAGACAGGCACCTGCACCGCCAACTGGGCAGTGCCACCGGTCAGCTTGAAGGCCCAGAAACCAAGACCGATCGAGGCAAGATTAAGGACGGCAACGACCACGGCACTGATGAATATTACCGGGCGCGGCATGGGTAATTCCTTCGGTCCCGCAACGGCTCTACTTCCTGAACTCCATCCCCGAAATCACCATCCGCTGGGCCTCGCTCGTCCCCTCGTAGATCTCGGTGATCTTCGCGTCGCGGAAATGCCTCTCGACGGGATACTCCTTCGAGTAGCCGTTGCCGCCGAAGATCTGCACCGCCTCGTTGGTGATGTAGTGGCTCGCCTCGCTGGCCGCCAGCTTGGCCATGGCCGACTCGGTACTGTAGCGACCGCCCTGGTCCTTGGCCCAGGCCGCGCGGTAGGTCAGCAGCCTGGCCGCGTGCAATCTGGTCGCCATGTCGGCGATTTTCCACTGGATGGCCTGGAACTTGGCGATGGGTCGGCCGAACTGCTCGCGCTCCAAGGCGTACTTCCGTGCTGCCTCGTAGGCCGCCTCGCTGATACCCAGGGCCTGGGCCGCAATACCGATGCGGCCGCCGTCCAGGGTGCTCATGGCCACCTTGAAGCCCTGCCCCACTTCGCCCAGGCGCTGGCTGTCGGGCACCCGCACGTTGTCGAAGGCGAGCTGGGCCGTATCACTGGCCCGGATGCCCATCTTCTCCTCCTTGCGGATCACCGAGAAGCCCTCGGCCGTATTCTCGACGATGAAAGCCACGATGCCCTTGTGCTTGAGCTCGGTATCGGTCTGGGCAAACACCAGGTGGATGTCGGCGCTGGCGCCGTTGGTGATGAAGTTCTTCATCCCGTTGATCACCCACTCGTCGCCGTCCTTCTTCGCCGTTGTGGACTGGGCCGCGGCATCGGTGCCCGCCCCGGGCTCGCTCAGGCAATACGCTCCCAGCTTCCTGCCCTGGGCCAACGGTTTGAGAAACCGCTCCTTCTGGTCGTCGTTGCCGTAGGTCTCCAGCGGCCAGCACACCAGCGAGTTGTTCACCGACATGATCACGCCGCAGGACGCACAGCCCCGGCTCACCTCCTCCATGGCCAGCACGTAGCACACCGAGTCCAGGGCGGCGCCGCCCCACTGCTCGGCCACGTTCATGCCCATGAAGCCCAGCTCGCCCATCTGCTTGACAATGTCCGCGGGAAAGCGCTTCTCGTGGTCCAGCTCGGCCGCCACCGGGACGATCTCCCGGTTGGCGAAATCCCGGGCCATGTCACGAATCATGCGCTGCTGTTCGGTCAGTTCGAATTGCACGGATCTCTCCCCGTGTTAGACGTATCTGTACTAGGAATAGTCGTAGAAGCCCTGGCCACTCTTGCGACCCAGGAATCCCGCGTCCACCATGCGCCTGAGCAGGGGACACGGACGGTACTTGCTGTCGCCGAAGCCCTCGTACAGGACCTCCATGATGTCCAGACAGATGTCCAGCCCGATGAAGTCGGCCAGGGTCAACGGGCCCATGGGGTGGGCCATGCCCAGCTTCATCACCGTGTCGATGGCCTCGCGGTCGGCCACGCCCTCCATGAGGCAGTACACCGCCTCGTTGATCATGGGCATCAGCACCCGGTTGGCGATGAAACCCGGATAGTCCTGTACCGTGACGGGTACCTTGCCCAGGTCCTTGGCCGTCCTGGTGACGAACTCGAGGGTCTCGTCACTGGTGGCCTGGCCGCGAATGATCTCCACCAGTTTCATCATGGGCACCGGATTCATGAAGTGCATGCCGATGACCCGGTCCGCGCGCCCCGTGGTGCCACCGATCTTGGTCAGGCTGATGCTGCTGGTATTGCTGGCCAGGATGGTGTCCGCCCCGCAGGCGGCGTCCAGGGTGGTGAAGATCTGCTTCTTGACGTCGAAGCTCTCGAATACCGCCTCGATCACCAGGCGGCTGTCCACGGCTGCGGCGAGATCCGTCACCGCATTGAGACGCCCCAGGGTGGCGGTGGCGTCCTCCTGGCTGATCTTCTCCTTCTTCACCTGGCGACCCAGGTTTTTCTCGATGGTGGCCAGGGCCCGGTCCAGGCAGGACTGGTCCAGGTCGATGAGATTGACGTCGTGGCCGTTCTGGGCGAAGACGTGGGCGATGCCGTTGCCCATGGTGCCGCCGCCGATCACTGATACCTTCATGGCGATTTCCTTTCCAGCGGGTTAGGGCCGACTTACGGCCATACTCACGGCGTCGCCGCCGCCCAGACACAAACTTGCCAGACCGCGCTGGCCGCCCCGATCGATCAGGGCGTGGACCAGTGTCACCAGGATGCGGGCGCCCGAGCAGCCGATGGGATGCCCCAGGCTCACACCGCCGCCGTTGACGTTGACCTTGTCGTCATTCAGTTCCAGGGCGCGTATCACTCCCAGGCTCTGGGCGGCAAAGGCCTCATTCAGTTCGAACAGGTCGTAATCGTCCTTGGAGGTACCCAGCTTCTCCCACAGGTTCCGCACGCTGGTCACGGGGGCCATCATCACCTCGATGGGCTCCACCGCGCCGGTGGACGCGCCGTCGATGACGGCCATCACCTCGAGACTGTGCTCCTTGGCGAATTCCTCGCTGCAGACCAGCAGCACCGCCGCGCCGTCGTTGATGCTCGATGCGTTGCCCGCGGTGACCGAGCCGCCGTCACGCTTGAAGGCGGGGCGCAGCTTGCCCAACTTCTCGGCCGTGGTGTCGGCACGGGGTCCCTCGTCCCGGTCCACTACCACCGGGTCGCCCTTGCGCTGGGGTACTTCCACCACCACCACCTCGTTGGCGAACTTGCCGTTCTCCCAGGCATCGGCCGCCCGGTGATGGCTGCGCGCCGCGTAGACGTCCTGGTCCTCGCGGCTGATGTCGTGGTTCTCCACTACCCACTCGGCGGTCATGCCCATGTGGAAATTGTTGTAGATGTCCCACAGGCCATCGTGGACCAGCAGGTCGGTAACCTTGCCGTCACCGAGGCGCAGTCCGTCGCGGGCCTTGAGCAGAGCGTAGGGAATCTGGCTCATGTTCTCCATGCCCCCGGCCAACACGCACTGCTTGTCCCCGGCGCGGATGGCCTGGTCCGCCAGGGCCACGGCCTTCAGGCCCGAGCCGCAGACCTTGTTGATGGTCATGGCGCTCACCGTCGCGGGAATACCGCCGTAGATGGCGGCCTGACGGGCCGGGTTCTGCTGCAGGCCGGCCTGGCAAACGCAGCCCATGATGACTTCGTCCACCAGGGCCGGGTCCAGGCCCGTACGGGTGATGACGGCGTCGATGCAACGGGCTCCCAACTGGGGTGCCCTGACCGAGGCCAAGCCGCCCTGAAAACGGCCGATGGGCGTGCGCACCGCGGCGCAGATTACGGATCGTGGGCTCATTTTCCTGATCCTTTCGGAGTGTGACCGGCTTAGTGGCCGCGTCTAGTCCCGCAGTTCGTGGCGTCCGATGACCATGCGCTGGATCTCGCTGGTACCCTCGCCGATGGTGCACAGTTTGGCGTCGCGATAGAAACGTTCCACCGGGTACTCGGTGGTGTAGCCGTAGCCGCCCAGGATCTGGATGGCCCGGTCGGTGACGAACATGGCGGTTTCGCTGGCGTGCAGCTTGGCCATGGCGGACATCTGGCCGAAGTCCTCGCCGGCGTCCTTCAGGCGACAGGCCTCGTAGGTCAACAGGCGCGCTGCCTGGATCTGGGTGGCCATGTCCGCCAGCATGAACTCGATGGCCTGGAAACGGGCGATGGGCTTGCCGAACTGTTCGCGCTCCTTGGCGTAGGCGCGAGCCGTATCGTAGGCGCCCACGGCCAGACCCAGCGCCACCGCGGCGATGGAAATGCGTCCGCCGTCCAGGGTCAGCATGAAGTACTTGAAGCCCTCGCCCTCCTCGCCCAGCAGCAGGTCGGCGGGAATGCGGACATCCTCCATGTTCAGGGGCGCCGTATCGGAGGCGCGCATGCCCAGTTTGTCCTCCTTCTTTTCCACCGTGAAACCGGGTGTGTCGGTGGGTACGATGAAGGCGCTGATGCCGTGGCTGCCCT
>QNDV01000112.1 GCA_003646045.1 bacterium | reverse complement strand
TCACGGTGCAGACCGACTTCCCCGGCACCGCACCCGTGCACGTGGAGAATCTGGTCACCAGGCCCCTGGAGGAAGCGGTGGGGGTGGTGCCCGGACTGCGGCGCATCCACTCCATCAGCCAGGCCGGTCTATCCCAGATCACCCTGGAATTCAACTGGGGCACGCCCATGGATTATGCGGGGCTCGACGTCCGCGAGAAGATCGACCTGGTGCGACTGCCCGATGAGACCACGGTGCCGCTGCTGCTGAAATACGATCCGTCCCAGGACCCGGTAGTGCGCATCGGGCTGACCGGCGGCACCTCCCTCGTACGGCTGCGGCACATCGCCGATGACGTGGTGAAGAAGGAGATCGAGGCGCTGAGCGGCGTGGCGGCGGCGCGGGTGTCCGGAGGTCTGGAGGAAGAGATCCGGGTCGCCGTGGACGAGACCAGACTTTCGGCCCTGAACCTGGATATCAGCCAGATCAGTGCGGCCCTGGCCGCAGAGAACATCAACGCCTCGGGTGGCCGTCTGCGTGATCGCGGCGCCGAGTATATCGTGCGCACCCTGAGCCGATTCGAGGATCTGCGCGACATCGAGAACGTCACCGTCGCGGTGGTCGGTGACCAGCCGATCCGTCTGGGCGAGATCGCCACCGTGGATCGGACCCACAAGGAGCGCACCGCCGTCACCCACATCGGCGGACGCGAGAGCGTGGAGATTGCCGTCTTCAAGGAAGGCGACGCCAACATCGTGGAGATGGCGAGGCTGGTGACAGCCCACCTGGACCGTACGCGGGAGCGCCTGCCCGAGGGTATGCAACTGGAAGTGCTGTTCGACCAATCGATATTCATCGCCCAGGCCGTGACCGAGGTGCGCAACAACGCCCTGATCGGTGGCATTCTGGCCGTGCTGGTTCTCTTCGTCTTCCTGCGCGACGTGCGCAGCACGTTGATCATCGGGTTAGCCATACCGGTCTCCATTGTGGCCACCTTCATCCTGATGCTGACCAGGGGAGTGTCCCTGAACGTCATGTCCCTGGGCGGGCTGGCCCTGGGCGTGGGTATGCTGGTGGACAACTCCATCGTCGTGCTCGAGTCCATCCACCGGCGGCGTGAGGAAGAACCGCACCTGGACGCGGGCGAAGCCGCTGCGAGGGGCGCTGCCGAGGTGGCCGGCGCCGTGACGGCCTCCACCCTGACCACTCTGGCGGTATTCGTGCCCATCGTATTCGTGGTGGTGGGCGTAGCGGGCCAGATATTCCGGGACCAGGCCCTGACCGTGACCTTCTCCCTGGCGGTCTCCCTGGTGGTCGCCCTGACCTTCACGCCCATGGCGGCGGCTTTCGGCCGCGGCGGGAAAGGGGCCGGTGCGGGCAAGCCCGCGGCGGACCGTAGGCCGGCCGAGGTGCCGGAGGCCGGGTCCTCCTGGTTCGCGTCCTGGTCCCTTCCCGCCGACGGCCGCCGCCGCCCGGTGCGTTGGCTCCAAACGGCGGGCCTGGCCCTGGTAGTCGGACTGCCGGTACTGGTGCTGCGGTTGGCGGCACTACTGCTCAAGTGGCTGAACAGTCTGTTCGTATGGCTGCTCTGGCCGGCCAGTCGCGGCTTTTCGATGGTATTTCCCCGTCTGCAGCGCGGATACGAGGGGTTGCTGGCCAGGGCTCTGGCAAATCGCGCCGTCGTGCTGGCAGTGGTGGGTTTGCTGGCGGCGGGGACCTTCCTGCTGTGGGGGCAACTGGGCAGCGAACTCGTGCCGCCCTTGTCCCGGGGTGAGTTCACCCTTGCCCTCGAGTTGCGCGAAGGTACGCCCCTGAGCCGGACCGAGAAGGTGGTGGGGGATTTCTCCCGGGAACTGAAGGATCTGCCGGGGATCGCGCTGGTCGCGGGCGAGGTGGGAGTTTCCCGCGACGGGGATACCGCCGCCCAGCGCCGCAAGGAGAACAGGGCCGAGGTCCATGTGCGCCTGACGGAGGCCACGGCCACGGCCGAGGCGACGGCTCTCGAGTTGATTCGCGGCGTCCTGGCCGAGTACCCCGGGCTGGCCATGAAAGTACGCCGACAGAGCCTGCTGGCCTTCGGCGCCCCGGTGGAAGTCGATATCTTCGGGTACAGCCTGGGTGATCTGCAGGCCACCAGCGACCAGGTGGCGCGGCTGTTGCGGGACGTGCCGGGGCTGCGGGACCTGCAGGTCAGCATGGTGCCCGGGGCACCCGAGGTCCAGGTGAGTTTCGACCGGGACAAACTGAACCGGCACGGTCTGCGCCTGGGTGATGTCTCGGCGACCGTTCGTGACAAGGTGCGCGGCACGGTGGCCAGCAGGTTCCGGGACCGTGAGCGCCATGTGGACATACGGGTGCTCAATGCCGACGACCAGCGCAATACACTGGGCGCGGTCCAGGACCTGATCGTGGCCGAGCAGGACGGTATTCCCATTACCCTCGGGACACTGGCGGATATGCGTGTGGTTACCGGTCCCGCGGAGATTCACCGCCTCGCCGGCAAGCGCGTGGCCATCGTCTCGGCGAATCTCAGCGGCCGCGACCTGGGTTCGGTGAGTCATGATATCCGGCAGCGCCTGGCCACGCTCAGCCTGCCCGCCGGAGTGTCGGTGGAACTCGGCGGCCAGAACGACGAGATGGATGCTTCGTACCGGTCCCTGCAGTTGGCCATCCTGTTGGCGGTCTTCCTGGTCTACCTGGTGATGGCGGCCCAGTTCGAGTCGTTCGTTTATCCCCTGATCATCATGTTCACGGTTCCCCTGGCGCTCAGCGGTGCCATCTTCGGTCTCTGGCTGGCCGGCCTGAGTGTGAGCGTTATCGCCGCCATCGGCAGCATCATGCTGGCGGGAATAGTGGTGAACAACGGCATCGTGCTCGTGGATCGCATCAACCAGTTGCGCCGCTCGGGAGGCGACCTGGTCGCATCTGTCCAGCGCGCCGGAGCCGAAAGACTGCGGCCGATCCTCATGACCACCGCCACCACGGTATTGGGTCTGCTGCCCATGGCCCTGGGCTTGGGCGAGGGTGCGGAGTTGCGGGCGCCGCTGGCGGTGACCGTGATCAGCGGCCTGCTGGTAGCCACCCTGCTGACACTGGTAGTGGTACCGGTGATCTACACCCTGCTCAGTGGCCGGGAGGCCCAGGAGCTGGGTGTTTCCCCGGTGGCGAAGACCACGGGGAACATGCCGCCCACCGCTGCCCACGGGAGGCGTGCCTGAGATGCGCTGGCTGACCCGCCTTTCCCTCAGGCGCCCGGTGACCTTGGCCATGGCCCTGACCTCGATCGTCCTGCTGGGCACGGTATCCCTGGTCCGGCTGCCCCTGGATTTCCTGCCCCGGGTCGAGTTTCCCTTCATCGCGGTGTGGATCCCGTATAACGGCGGCATTCCGGCGGAGAACGAGCGGGAGATCGTACGTCCCATCGAGGAGGTACTTGCCACCCTGGGCGGCGTGGAGGAGATCTTCAGCTACGCAGACGCCGACGAGGTGCAGGTGGGAGTGACCTTTGCCTGGGGCCGTGACGTCAATCTGCTGCGCATGGAGGTGAAGGAGAAAATAGACCAGATCCGCGGGGAATTGCCACCGGATATCCAGCAGATCCTGTTACTGACCTTCAACTCCAACGATATCCCGGTGATCGAGGGACGCATATCGGCCCGGGGGCGGGATCTGAGCGAGAGCTGGGATCTGCTGGACCAGAAGATCATCGCTCCCCTGCAGCGCATCCCCGGCGTGGGCCGGGTGAACATCGACGGCGTGCTGCCCACCCAGGCTTCGGTCTATCTGCGCTTCGACAAGATCATGGAACACGGTGTGGACGTGAACCGGCTGTTCCAGGAGCTGGAGGCAGCCAACGTCGAACTGACGGTGGGCAGGGTCACCGACCGCGGTTTGCGTTATGACCTGCGGACGGTAAGCGAACTGCACGGCGTGGAGGACCTGCGCGAGTTGCCCATCGACCAGCGTGGCCTGCGACTGGGGGATGTTGCGGAAGTGGTCTATGGGGCGCCGGCACTCAATTACGGACGGGTGCTCAACGGTGAACCGGCCATCGCCTTCTGGATCCAGAAGGCGTCAGGCTACAACACCGTCGACGTATGCGAAGCCATCGACCGGGAACTGGAGCGCATCAACCGCGACCCCACCCTCGAGGGCATCGACACGGTGGCCTTCTTCAACCAGGCCGACCAGATCACCGACTCCCTGCGCAGTCTGCTGCAGGGGGGGCTTTTCGGATCGGTGCTGGCGGTGGCCATCCTCTATGTGTTCCTGCGCCGCGTGTCCATGACCCTGGTGGTGTCGGTGGCCATACCCCTGTCCATTCTGGGTACCGCCATCTTCATGTACCTGTCCGGGCGCAGCCTGAACGTGCTGACCATGATGGGCTTGATGCTGGGTGTGGGCATGCTGGTGGACAATGCGGTGGTGGTTTTGGAGTCCATCCACCGGCGCCAGCACGAGGGGGCCCGGCCGGTGGCGGCTGCGGTGAGGGGAACACGCGAAGTCGGCAGGGCAATTATCGCCTCGACCCTGACCACGATCATCGTGTTCGCGCCGGTGGTGGTGACCAGGGCGGATGAAATGGCCGTCTGGCTCGGCGAGGTGGGGGTGACCATCAGTGTGACCCTGCTGTTCTCCCTGGTGGTGAGCCTGACGGTCATTCCCGCCTTGTCCGTCAGGATGACCGCCGCCGGTGCGGTGGCCGACGATGCCCGCTGGCTGATCTGGCTCAAGGTGCGGTACCTCAGGCTACTGGAATGGACGGCCCTGCGTCATCCGCTGCTGACGGCCCTGGTCCTGGTGCCCCTGGTGATTGGCGTGACGGTGGGAGCCATGAAGCTGACTGGTTTCGCCCCGGACGTGGAGGGGGACCAGGGGCTGCGCCGCGAGAGCCTCTACATCGGTTTCGACTATGCCGACCCGGTGGACAAGGCCACCTCGCGGGAAATGGTGGACAAGGTGACCCGGTATGTGGAGTCCCGGCGGGAAGAACTGGCGGCCCGGGACATCTACTCCTTCTACGTGGCTGACGGGGGCGGCGTCACGATCTTTTTCAGGGACGGTGTGGTCAGCGACGACTTCTACCGGGAGACCAGAGAGGACCTGCGGGAGAACCTGCCGGTGCAGGCGGGACTGAACTACCGTTTCGGCGGTGACGATGGCCAGGAATCCGGGGCCAAGGTGTTTTCCGTCACCATCGGCGGCGAGCAGACCGAGGCCCTGATGGAGTTCGCAGAGGAAGCCAAGCGACGGTTGTCCATGGTCGACGGGATCAGTGACCTGCGCAGCGATACCGACGAGGGGGCTGCCGAGATCCGCGTCCGTGTCGATCCCGATCTTGCCGGGCGCTTCGGAATCACACCGGCGACCATCGGCCAGATCATGGGCTTGACCTATCGCGGAGTACAACTGCCGCGGCTGCATACCGGACAGAAGGAGATCGACCTGGTGGTCTCGTTGTTGCCCGAGGACCGGGAGTCCATCGAGAATCTGGCCCTGCTGACTGTGGGTGAACGGGACGGTCGGTCGGTGCAACTGGCCCAGGTGGCGGACTTCGAGTTCGGACGCAGTCCGGAGCGGATCTTCCGCAACGACCAGCGGACCGGGATCACGGTGCGGGGTACCTGGGAGGGTGAGAAACTCGACGACGCCCTCGACCTGGTCCGACCCATCATGGAAGGCCTGGACCTGCCCCTGGGTTACGAGTGGGATTTCGGCAGCGAGATACGGCGCGCGCAACAAAGCCAGAGCGAGATGGGAACCAATATGCTGCTGGCATTGGTCTGCGTGTTCTTCGTCATGGCCAGCCTGTTCGAGTCGCTGCTCTATCCCCTGGTGGTCATCAGTACGGTGCCCTACGCTTCGCTGGGTGTCTTCTGGCTGATGATGGCCACGGGCGCGCCCTTCAATATCATGGCCATGATCGGCATGGTGATCCTGATCGGTATCGTGGTGAACAACGGCATCGTACTGGTGGATCACATCAACAACCTGCGGCGTACGGGCCTGCCGCTTGACGAAGCGATCCGTGAAGGCTGCGCCGACCGACTGCGGCCCATACTCATGACTGCCGGCACGACAATTCTGGGTCTGCTGCCCCTGGCGGTGTTCCATGGGGCCCACGTGGGGAATGCCGAGTACTATCCCATGGCCCGGGCCATCAGTGGCGGCCTGGCTTCGAGTACCCTGCTTACGCTGCTGGTGATGCCTACCTATTACCGACTGGCGACCCTGTGGTCGGCGCGGATCGGTTCGGCCCTGGCCCGCTGGCACCGGCCGTCGTCGGAGGTGCGTATAGGCGAATTGGGGGCTGACTGAGCGGTTTGCCGAAGGTGGGGCAGGCGGACTTGATTTTTGTCAAGTTCTCGGCAAAAACTTTTGCACCGGCGATCTAACGGGCGTATATTGTGACCACTTCGGGGGCTGCAAAACAGAATGTGTGCGCCCTTTTTTTTGGTGGCAGGCGGGTCGGAGTGGGCCGCAAGAAGGATGGCGAGGCATATGTATACCCCCAATTCCCAGGACCGTGTCGCGATTTTCATAGACGGCGAAAATATCCATTACAGTGCCAAACACCTGAATATGCGCCTGGACTATTTGAAACTGTGCCGCGGCCTGGCCGGGCCGCGACGTCTGGTACGGAGCTATTTCTACACCGCGCTGAGCAGCCAGTCCGAGGGTAAGATCGACTTCGTGAATTTTCTGAAGCTGAATGGGTTTTCTGTAGTCACCAAAGAAGTTAAGTCATTTAACGATACGGAAAGCAGCCGTGGCGTCCGCAGCTGCCTGGATATGCAATTGGCCATCAATGTCATGGAGTTGCTGCCAAATCTCGATACGGTGATCCTGTGTACCGGCGACGGTGATTTCGTGCCCCTGGTGGAGGCCGTGGCTCGCAGCGGCCGCCACGTGGAGGTTTGCGCCCTGCGGGAAATGACGGCCACGGATCTCATCGCCGCTGCCGATGTCTATACGGATCTGGGGAGCTTGAAGGAAAACATCGCCCTGGCGGGCCCGCCGCCCCGCGAGTCGCGGCCACCAGCCGATTTGGACCAGCCGAACCGCGAGGGATATGACGCCATTGATCCCGGTGCCACCAGCTTCGATTTCTGACCCGGATTATTCGGACCTGTCCATTGCGGACAGGTCCGCTGCTATCTGGTCGCGGTAGGCTTCCTGAACACGGCGGGTCACGGGTCCGGGGCTTCCGTCGTTGACTGGTTGCCCGTCCACCG
>QNDV01000111.1 GCA_003646045.1 bacterium | reverse complement strand
TGCAGGGGCAGGCGCTCGGTACGCTGCTCACCGTCGGGATCCTCCACCACCACGCGGTACACGCTGACGCGGTCGCTGTCCAGCAGGTCGCCCGGCAGCACGATCTTGCTCTTCCAGCCCTCGCCGAATTCGGGGATCACCCGCTGGATGGCCTTGTCGTAGCGGTCATAGCAGCCGATGGCCCGCAGGGTCGGCTCGATGTCCTCCACCACGTACTCGATGCCCAGGTGTTCGGCCAGCTGCCTGCCCAGTTTCACGCTGGCGCCGCTGGAATCACGTTCCGGCAGAAGCAGGCCGAAGACCTTCTTGGGTCCGAAGGCCCGTACGGCCAGGCCAGCCGTGCAGGAACTGTCGATGCCGCCACTGATGGCCACCACCACGCCACGTCTGAGCAGTTTCTTGGCCACGGTCTCGCGGTAGGCCGCGCAGACACGCGTCGCTTCCTGTTCGAGGTCCATGTCCAGCACATTGCGGTCGAACATGCCGCTTCTCCCTCCGGTTAGCGGGTGGGGCCGCGGGGCCCCGGATCTGGTTGTTGCGCGGGCACATTCTAAGAACACAAAGGGCGGGCGTCCACAACATACGTACTCCCTTGCCTCTGGACACCCCGCCACCCCGCGCCTACCCTGTCGTGCAACCCGGTCCCCCAGCCCCGAGGTACTTCCATGACCCCCGAGGATCGTCAAGCCTTCATCCGGTCCCTGCCCCTGGCTGATCTGCACCGCCACTTTGACGGCTCGGTGCGTCCGGCCACGCTGTGGGAGCTTTCCGAACGCTACTACAGCGCCGTGCCGGGCCTGGACTTCAAGCAGTTCTGTCACTACCTGCAATGGGACGACACGCGGGACAGCACGCTGCTGGACTACCTGGACAAGTTCCACGTACCCCTGCAGTACACCCAGTTCTACGATACCATCGAGCGCGTGGCCTACGAACTGGCCGAGGACGCCTACAACGATGGCGTGCGTCTGCTCGAATTGCGTACCAATCCCCTGATCCACCGCCGCGCCGGTTTGACCACGCGCCAGACCATCCACGCCACCAGGAAGGGTCTGACGCGCTTCCAGACCGTTCACCCTGATTTCCACTGCGGCATAGTGGTCATCGCCATGCGCAGCCACGGCGGCAACATGGCGCGTATCCTGTTGCGCGAGATCATCGGCGAACGGGAGGATTTCCACGACAACGTGGGGGTCATAGGCTTTGATATCGCCGGGCCCGAGGCCCCTTTTCCGCCCATCCTGTTTACCGGCGCCTACGAACTGGCCGACCGCATGGGCTTGAAAAAGACCACCCATGCCGGGGAGAGTGAGGGGCCCGAGCGTATCTGGGAGGCCATCGAGCATCTGGGACCCCATCGCATAGGACATGGCACCAGCGCGGTCGAGGATCCCGAGCTCATGAAGCGCCTGGCGTCCGACGGTACCTGGATCGAGGTCTGCCTATCGTCCAACCTGCAGACCGGGGCCGTGACCGACCTGGCCAGTCACCCCCTGCCGAAATTCCTTGACGCGGGGATCAACGTCGCTCTCTGCACGGACAACCCCACCGTCAGCAGTACCACCCTGAGCCGGGAGTACGAACTGGCCATGGACCTGTTCGGGCTCACGCAGGACGATGTGGTTCGCCTGGCGAAGATGTCCTGTGGGGGGACGTTCCTGGCCTCGGGCTGCTGCGGGGACTTTCCGACCTCTGCCTGAGACGGGCCGATCCTGGCACCCCCCGCTGATCTTGCCTCCCGCCACGGGCCGGGTTAAGTTCCTGTCACAAACCGCAAATCCACCAGCCAGGGCAGGGAGCCCCGATCATGAGAAGGCGCATCAAACGTATTGCCATCCTGACCGGTGGAGGAGATGTTCCCGGCCTCAATTCGGCCATTAAGCAGGTGGTGTACCGCGCCCACAAGGAGGACATAGAGGTCCTGGGTTTCCGGCGGGGCTGGGACGGCCTGGCCAACTACCGTATCGACGGTGATCCCGACTGGAACCGTGAATGGGTCACGGACCTGAATTACGGTCGCGTACGTACTATCGACCGCACCGGCGGCACCTTCCTGCACACCTCGCGCACCAATCCGGCCAAGGTCCGCGAGCCCGATATGCCGGCGCACCTGAAAACGGACGGCCAGACCTACCCCGCGGACATCACGGACACCGTGGTGGCCAATCTCGAATTCCTGGAAATCGACGCCCTGATTCCCATCGGCGGTGATGACACACTCAGCTATGCGGCCCATCTGAACCAGGCCGGCTATCCCCAGATCGCCATACCCAAGACCATGGACAATGATGTCTTCGGGACCGACTACTGCATCGGCTTCGGTACGGCCATCACGCGTTCGGTGGGGATGATCAATGACCTCAGGACGCCTATCGGCAGCCACGAACGCATCGGGGTGGTCGAGCTGTTCGGTCGCAACAGCGGCGAGACCTCCCTCATCGCCAGCTACCTCGCCCAGGTCGATCGGGCGGTGATCTCGGAAGTACCCTTCGACGTGGAGAAGCTGGCCGAGATGGTGGTCAGGGACCGGGACCACAATCCTTCCGACTACGCCATCATGACCATCAGCGAGGGCGCCGTACCCACCGGTGGCCGCGTGTTCGAATCGGGGGAGGAGGATGCCTACGGCCACAAGAAGCTGGGGGGCATCGGCCAGTGGACTTCCCGGCGGATCAAGGAGCTGACCGGTCGCGATGTCACCTATCAACCCCTGGGATACATGATGCGCTGCGGCGCTCCGGACTCGCTGGACCGCATGGTGGCCATGAATTACGGTAACCTGGCCATGGACATGCTTCTCGATGGCGCCAGCGGCCTGATGACCGCGCTACAGAACGGAAAGTACACTACCGTGGGCCTGAGCTCCGTCATGGGAGGAATCAAACGGGTGGATGTTGATCGCTACTACGACAAGGACGAGTACCAGCCGATCATCCGGCGGGTGCAGAACCTGCCCATGTTCCTGACCTGATATGGGACGCGCGCGCCTGATCAGGCTCCTCTTGGCGTTGACCGTACTGGCCACCGCAGGCTGGTTGCTGCGCGACTACATCACCGACGATACCTATATCCACCTGCGCTACGCCCGCAATCTGCTGGAGCGGGGAGAATTCGCCTTCAATCCCGGTGACAGCACCTACGGGGCCACCAGTCCCGGCTGGATCTTTGGGCTGGCCCTGCTGTTGAAACTGGGGTTGGCTCCGGCCACGGCGGCCTGGGTGGCAGGGGCCCTGTCCGGGCTGCTGGTGATCCTGCTGGTGGATATCCTCATGACGCGACTGACCTTTCCGAATTTATGGAAGGCCACCGGTCTGGTGGTGATCGCGGCGGACGCCTGGTTCCTGCGCTGGACCTTCTCGGGCATGGAGACGCCATTGGCCACGGCCCTGCTGCTGGTGTTGCTGTGGCCCCTGGTTTCGGGCCGGGACATGGCCTGGGGCAGGGGACGCGAACCACTTTGGCAACGATACCTGGCCTGGGGCGTGGCGGCAGGGATGGTGGGCCTGGTGCGGCCCGAGTTCCTGGTGGTTGCCCCGCTGGCCCTGCCCTGGTTGCTGTGGTTCGAGTACTTCCGGGTGGGGGCCACCGGTTCCCTGAAGGATCGCGGGCGAGCCCGTCCCCACGCTCCCCTGTTGGCGGCCGTCGTCGGCTGGTTACTGGTGACGGTGCCCTGGTTCCTGTACGCCTGGCAGCATTTCGGTCGCGTCTTTCCCGGTACGGCCACGGCCAAGAGCCAGTCCCTGACTTTCTCCTTCTTCGACCTGCTGCCCAATCTCATGCGTTCGCTGCAGTCATTGGCCGCCACCCAGGGCTTGCTGTGGCTGACGGCCTGCGTGCTCGTCGCCATGGTGCTGGTTCGCAACAGCGTCTCTGAGCATGATGACGAGGCGCCATGGTTCGTGCCCTCGCCCACGGTGCCGGACGAGCCGGAGTTGCCCGCGGCCGGGGCGGGCCCCTGGTCGGTGTGGGGACCGGTGGCCATGGTGGGTATTGCCGCTACCTGGACCCTGGCCCTGCTGGGCGGCTATGCCGCCGGGCAGGTGTGGATCATATCACGCTACGTGTCGCCCCTCTCGCCGGTATTGATCCTGGCCATGAGCGTGGTTGCCGAGTGGCTGGTGGTGGGTGCGGCTCCCTCGCGGCGTGACCGCAAGTGGTACCGTGTCGTCATCGGCACCGGCGCGGCGTTGACCCTGGTCACCAACATCTGGCTGCTGACGGTGCACGTGGTGCCCCATGCCCGCCAACTGCGAACCGGCATCGATACCTGCTACCTGGAAATGGGGCAATGGTTGCGGGAGAACACTCCCGAGGACGCGGTGGTCGCCGCCCTGGATATCGGAGCCGTGGGGTGGGCCAGCGAGCGCAGGGTGCTGGACCTGATGGGACTGGTCAGCCCCGAGATCATGGAGCTCGGGCGGAGCATGGGTTTCCAGGAGATGGTGGAGAGCGGTGTCTGGCTGCGCCCCGCCACGGGGAAGCGCCCGACCTGGCTTGTCGATCGTTGCGAGGGGGCGCCCCGCTGGGAAGGTCGTACGGTCAACGGCATAACCTTCGAACTGGTGGACACCTGCACCATGCAGGGTGTCGGCCTGCGCGAGTCACAACCCTGGACCGTGGCGCTCTACCGCCTGGTCTCGGGGGAGAGCCGGGTCAGATCCTCGGCCGGCGGCGAGTCGTCGGCATCCCCCAGTCGCTTCACCACCACCACGCTCACATCGTCGGCGAAGGGCCGGTCCTGACCCCAGCTGCGCACCTGCTCCAGCAGGGCGGCGGCGATTTCACCTGCCGGCTGGTCCAGTACTCCCTGCACGGTCCGGATTACTTCCTCGCGCCCGAAGTGGTTGGGATCCTCCTCGGTGGCGTCCGGTCCCGAACACTCGGTCACACCGTCGGTGAACAGCACCAGGACCTCGCCCGGGCGCAGGGTCAGGTAGCCGCGGCGGTACTGGGCGTCGGGCAGGGGACCAAGGACGGGTCCGCAGGTCATCAACTCGAAGACGTCGCCCCCGGGGGAGATCATCAGCGGCGGGCAGTGGCCACCGTTGACATAGGCCATGTTGCCTGATTCCTCCAGCTCCGCATAGAACAGCGAAATGAAACGGCTGGTCAGGCTGCTGCGGTGGATCACCGCGTTGAGGCGAGCCACGGTGCCGCTGATCTTGTGGTTTTCCGCCTGTCCCATGCGCAGGCCGATCACCACGTCCCTGGCCTGCAGGGCCGCCGGGAGGCCGTGTCCGCTGGCGTCGGCCAGCATGATGCCCAGTACCCCTTCCTCCACCTGCTGCAGGTCGTAGACGTCGCCGCCCACCACCTCGGCCGGCACGCTCACCGCTCCCAGATCGAAGCCCGGCAGGCGGGGCAGATGCTCAGGCAGCAGTGACTGCTGGATGATGCCCGCCTGCCGCATCTGGCTGGCCAGGGCCTCTTCCCGCAGACGGGCGCCCACCGCGCCGCGGATCGTGCCCAGCAGCACCATCAGGTCGTCCTCGCTGCCGTGGTGGTCGAGGCCCAGACTCAGTATGTAGGACGGATCGCGGCCCAGATGGATGGCGGCCGCGTCCCGGTCGCTGAACTGGTTCTCCACTTGCGGGTCCCAGCCGGGCGAGGCGGGGGAGATGATCCACAAGCGTCGCTGCTCGATGTCCTGGACCACCCGGTAATCCTTGCTGACTGTCTTGCCGGCGATGGAGGGGCCGTGCTCGCCCAGGCTTTCGATGAGCAGGTAATCCCGTTCGCGTTCCCGATACAGGCGGCCACTGATCACACCGAGGGTGGCCATGTCCGGGCTCTCCACCAGGGCATGCAGAACCTCGACCAGGGTCTGTTCGTTGCCGAGGGAATTGTCGATCTGGTCGAGTAGCCGTTCGATGGTGCGGTAGAGCTTTTTCTGCACAGGCGATTCTCCCCGGACGGTCCTGGAGGTTGGCGGATCGTCGGCAAGGTAGCATCATGGAAGGGTATCGCCCAGCCGGAACCTGGCTGCCGCGGACGCGTACGACCGTCGGTGACCATGAGGGGTGGACTGGACGATCGGCCGCCACGCGGATATCGTGCAGGGACCCGGTGATCACCCATACCGCCATTCTAAAGGACCCGACGTGGACGACGCCGCCCGGATCGATCGCATGCAGGAACACTTCGGCGCCATGCGCACCGAGATCGCCAAGGTCATCGTGGGCCAGGACCAGGTGGTGGAGGAAATGCTCATCGCCCTGTTCGCCGGTGGCCATGTCCTGCTCGAAGGCGTGCCCGGCCTGGCCAAGACCCTGCTCATCAGCAGCCTGGCCCGGGTGATGGACCTCAGCTTCAATCGGATCCAGTTCACGCCCGATCTCATGCCCAGCGACATCACGGGCAGCGAGATCCTGGAGGAGGATCACGGCACCGGCCACCGGGCCTTCAAGTTCATTCGCGGACCCATCTTCGCGAATGTCGTCCTGGCGGACGAGATCAACCGCACGCCGCCCAAGACCCAGGCCGCCCTGTTGCAGGCCATGCAGGAACGCCAGGTCACCGCCGGTGGCCAGACCATGGATCTGGACCGTCCCTTCTTCGTGCTGGCGACCCAGAATCCCATCGAGCAGGAAGGTACCTACCCCCTGCCCGAGGCCCAGCTGGACCGTTTCATGTTCAACGTCCTGATCGACTACCCTTCCTACGACGACGAGGTGAAAATCGTCGAGAGCACCACCGGCGCGGACGAGGTCGACCTGCAGCGCCTGCTGGACGGACCCGCTGTGCTGGAGGCCCAGTCACTGGTGCGCCAGGTGCCCGTGGCAGCCAACGTGACGGATCTTGCCGTGCGCCTGGTGCGGGCCACGCGGGTCGGTTCGCCCGATGCCACCGCCGCGGCAACCGAGTATCTGGCCTGGGGCGCCGGCCCCCGTGCGGCCCAGGACCTGGTGCGCGGCGCCAAGACCCGGGCCCTGCTTGCGGGCCGTCCCACGCCGGATCTGGAGGATGTGAAGCGACTGGCCTACCCCGTGCTGCGACATCGCCTGGTGACCAACTTCCACGCCGAGGCCGAGAACGTTGCCAAGGACGCCATCGTCACCATGGTCCTGGACGAGGTCGCTTCGTGAGCGAGACCCTGCTAACGCCCGAGTTGGTGGGCAGCCTGGGGCGCCTGGACCTGGTGGCCCGACTGGTGGTCGAGGGTTTCCTGACCGGAATGCATCGCAGTCCCTATCACGGATTCAGTTCCGAGTTCGCCGAG